>DATAIT010000017.1 GCA_036262515.1 Acidimicrobiales bacterium
GGGCGCTGCCAGGTCGACCACATCGAGCCGTGGGCGGCCGGCGGGCGGACCCAGGAGCACAACGGCCGGCTGTTGTGCGGGTTCCACAACCGGGCCCGCAACCGACCACCGACGCCGCCGCCCCGGAAGTGACGGCGGCCGTCCATCGCCGACGCCGATGGAGCTGTGCGATGCCCCCTCCTCCGGGACCCGTCGCTCCGCCGAGCCGTCGATCGGCCGGGGGTGAGCTTCGGCGAGCTCACGGTCCCCCCTGTTCCCGCCGCCCCGGGGAGTGACGGATCACGCCGGCGACGCTGCGGCTCGTATGGACGTTCATGGCCGGACGGGCGAATCTTGGAGGACATGGATCGCCTCGGCCGGCTTCTCCCGGTGGCTCGGTCCGCCGAATGGCGGGCAACCCACGCACGATGTGGAGCGGGCCGGCCGTTCCCTGGTCACTGAGCGAGGCTGTGGAGCGCTTCCTCGTCGCGCTGGTGGTGGCGGTGGCCGCCGTCGTGGTGGCGCGTGTGGTCGACGCGCGCCGTCCTGCGCCGCCCACCCAGTCGGGGGTGCGCTCGGGGTGGGCGCCGCCCGGCCAGCTCGATCGCGCCGACTTCGACGGACCGGCGCGCCCGTGGCTCGTCGCCGTGTTCACCTCCGCCACGTGCGAGTCGTGCAAGGAGACGACGGCCAAGGCGAGGGTGCTCGGCAGCGACCAGGTGTCGTTCCAGGAGATCTCCTGGCAGGACGACAGGCAGTTGCACGACCGCTACGACGTCGAGGTGGTGCCGTGCACCCTCATCGCCGACAGCGAAGGCGTGGTGCACGCCGCCTTCGTCGGCGCGCCGTCGGCCACCGACCTGTGGGCCGCCCTGGCCGAGGCCCGCTCACCCGGCGTCAGCCCGGAGCCCGGAATCGGACGGGACCTCTAGATCCGCCGGCCGGCTGGCTAGCGGTGACCACCATGCGTCCAGCAGCCGGCGGGCGCGTGAGCGCCTATGCGTCCAGCAGCCGGCGGGCGGGCCCCGACGCGGCGGCCGGACGCGGTCGGGCGACCACCTCGTCCCCGGTGCGCGGGACCGGTGCGCCCGTCGGGCGCCGTAGCGCCTCTGCGGTGAGCCGCTCCATTCGCTCGCACGCGTGGCGGGCGAACCGCACCTGCTCGCGACGCCCGAACACCCGCAGGCCCAGCCGGATGACGGGATTGGGCACGGGCGCCCGGCGGGAGTACGCCGAGATGCGGAACTCGACCTCCCCGGTGTCGAGCCACTTCCACGCCTCGTAGTCCATCTGGCCCATTTCGAGGTGGCCGGCCAGGGTCCGGTAGTTCCAGCCCCACACCCGCACCTCGCGCCCATCCACGGTGCGGGTGCTGTCGATGACGCCGCCGACGCGCACGCCCAGGTGGAAACGCAGTCCCCAGAAGCGTCCCTCGAGGAGCATGTCCCGTCCTTCGAGCGGCCGGTCGGGGTAGTAGACGGCACGGACGATGCGCGGATCGGCGAACTCGTAGTCGCGCATCAGGCCGCAAGCCACCTCCCACGTTCCACCTTGCACGGGAGGGCCGGGAGGCTCGGCCCCAAGCGGCTCGCAGTAGTGGTCGATCCGCCACCCGTTTTCGACCGTGAACCCGCTGCGCTCCTCCGGGTCGAAGTTGAGGTGCCTGTCGTGCAGGGCGTCGAGCACGCGCCTGGCGGCGGGGTCGCCGAGGAGGCGCTCGGCCCCCGTGCTCTCCTCGTCGACCTTGACGGTCTCCACGTGGATGCCGCCGACCAGCGTGCCCTCGGCCAGCCGGGCCGCGTTCTCGAGGACCGAGGTCCACATGTGGAACTGGACCTCCTTGGCCATCCTGAGGTGCTGGTACAGCAGCTTCGAGAGCCGGTCGCCGCTGGACGCCCACGACTCGATGGTGAACACCACCTCGCCGTCGTCATCGTGGGCCCGGAACTCGATCTGGCCCGCCTCCAGGTGGCCGTGGAGGGTCGCCAGGCGGAAGGCGCCGTCGCCCACCTCCACCACCCGGACGGGCCCGTTCCACGGGCCGGGCATGCGCACGACGTACTCGTCGCCGACATGCATGCGACCCGGCTCCCCCTGCACCTTGGTGAACCGGGCGAACTCGGTGGGCGCCAGCTCGTCGGGATCGGCCATGAGCCGGGCGAGGAGCCCGGTCGCCGGCAGCCGGGCGCCCGAGATCCTGGCGCAGTAACGGCGGTGGAAGAGGGCGCCGGTGCCGTCCTCCGGGCGTTGGACGTCGTCGGTGGACACGCCGGCGGGCAGGCCCGGCGGCTCGTGCTCGTCGCGTGGCCCGACGTGCTCCCGGCGGTGCAACGGCGTCGTGCGCCACATGTACTGCCACGAGGTGAGGGCGATGCCGAAGGGCCACAGCGCGGCCGTGGTGAGGGGGTGGGGAAGCGTGCGTCGGACGGCCACGACCTCCCCTGTACCCGCGGCCGGTCGTCGTCAACGCATGCGGGTGGCGGTCAGGGGGTACCTGGGAACGATGGTCGTCCGCCTCCTGCACGCGCTCGGGTTCCGGGCATCGCACATGCAGACGCTGTCGATCGGGAGCATTGCCTTGTGCATCGGGCTGTGGATCCGTGCCAAGACGGTCGACCAGGACGAGCGCGGGAACGCCGAGCGGCGAGCGCTCTTCGTCGGCCTGTGGCCCCCCATGTTCTGGCTCACCGCCGACTCGCTCGACCGCCACGGCCGCCGCTGAGGGACCGGTGAGGGAGTAGCGCCGACCCTCAGCTCCGGGGAACCAGGACCGCCCGGTGGGTGATGTACTGCGCAGGAACAGCGGGCGGGCGGCCGCCGTGGGCGCTCACCCGGCGCACACCCTCGACGCCACGCCCGTCGGGAGGGTGAACCACACCACCTTGCCGTCGCGCGCGGCGTCGGCGCCCCACGCAGTGGCCATCTCCCGGACGAGGAAGAGGCCCCGGCCCCCGAGGGCTTCGGTCGTGTAGTCCGTCGGTCCCGGCAGGACGGGGTCGCCGTCGGCGACCTCGACCCGCAGGAGCTCCCCGTCGAGCTGCACGCGTACGTCGACCTGCGTGCGGGCGTGGAGCACGGCGTTGGTCACCAGCTCCGACGTGAGCACCATCGCCGTCTGCGTGGACTCGCGGTCGGGATGTCCGATCACCCGGGCGACGAAGTGGCGGGCGGCGCGGGGGCTGGTGACTTCAGCCGGAAATGATCGGTTCGCCTCCACTGCAGACCTCCCCGCTTGCGCCGGCGCTGACTGGCCGGTGCCACGGAGACCCGCTCCCCGCGACCTCGGAGGAGCGAAACCCCGGTTTTTCGTTCTCGAGCCGCACGTGCAACGGCCCAGGGATCCGGACGAACGAGTTGTCGGCTCGTTCCCAGGTACAGGAATCCCCCCCCGGAGGCAGAAGAAAACCACGTCGGCGGCGAAAGACCGCCGTGCGGGCCGCCTTCTCAGCCCTGCGCCCAGCGCCGGTACAGGCCGACGAGCTCCTCGCGTGCCTCGGGCTCGAGGGATTCCACGTCCACCTGGCCGGTGGCGGCGATGGTGACCCGCATCTGCGCGAGGTACTCGGTGCAGTGGGGACAGACGGCGAGATGGGCCTCCAGGCGGGCCCGGTCGCGCGGGGACAGGGCGCCCTCGAGGTAGTCGGTGACCAGCTCGACGGCCTGGCGGCACACGACGTCACGGCGGCGGCGGAGGAGCACGACCTACCCGTTCCCCCGCTCGGCTTCGAGCATCCCCCGCAGCCGGGACCGGCCCCTGTGCAGCAATACCCGCTGGTTGCCTTCGCTGATGCCCAGCACGGAGCAGACCTCAGCGGAGGCCAGGCCCTCGACGTCGCGCATGACCACGACCTGGCGCTGTGCCTCCGGCAGCCGCTCCAGGAGTCCAGTGATACGGCCGGCGAGGGCCTTGGCCGCCAGCCGGTCCTCGGCCTCCTCGGCCCACACCGCCGGCGGCTCCGCCCACTGGCCGCGCCGATCGAAGCGGTCGGGGGAGACGGCCGGCTCGGAGACCGAGAGGTCGACCGGCGTCTCGCGGTGCTCGCGGACCCCTGTGGATCTCGCCCTGTTCACCATGATTCGGAAGAGCCAGGTCTTGAGGGAGGACCGCCCCTCGAAGCGTTCGATGCCGCGCACGACGCCGAGCCAGACGTCCTGCACGACCTCTTCGGCCACCGCCTGGTTGGCGACGAAGGTCCGGGCCAGACGCAGGAGCGGGGTGTGGTAGCGGTCCACCAGCTCGACGAAGGCCGCTCCGTCGCCGGACTGCAGCCGACTGACGAGGTCGGCGTCGGGGGCCACGGCCGGGCAGCGTACGACACCAGCCCTGTCGGATCGCCTGGGGCCGTCGCCGACGCTCGCGCCGGCCGTCGGGCGACCGTTCGGACCTGGGGGGCGGTGCTCACCTTCATGGGTCCCTCGCCGCACCGCGCCGTTACGGCCGCGGGTGTAACACGGTGCCGGACGCGGTGACTGAGGCATATGGGCAATCCCCGCGCCGAGGCCGCCGCCCGGGCCGGCGGGCGGGACGGGCGCGTGCTGGAGCCCTCCCCCCCGGCGGTGCGGGAGCCCCCGTTCCTCGCCGACGACCCGCTCGACGGCGGCGAAGTGCTCCCGGTCGAGCGGTCCGGCGCGACGACATGGGAGGAGCTGTGCGGCCCGCCCGGCACCGGTGACGGCGACCTGCGGGCGTGGTGCGAGGATCGATGGCTCGTCCCCCGGCGACCGATCGCCCTTCCCGCCGCCTTCGCGGAGACCCGTCGCTCGCTGCACGCGGTCGCCGAGCACGTGCTGGCACCGTGCCGGCACGCCGCCACGGGCAAGATCGGGCTCCGCTTCACCTACCACGGCTTCGGGACGCCGTTCTTCGGAGCGGGATCGGGTCGCCAGGCCCGGGTCGAGGACGGCGACCTGGTGGACGACGACGGCACCCCGGGAAACGGTCGCCGCACCGCCGTGACCACGCTGCGGGAAGCGGCCGCCTTCTTCGGCATCGAGGCGGGCGCCCCGCCCGGCGTGTACACCCCCACCACGGCCTGCGACCCCGACGCCCACCTCAGCGTGGACACGGCGGCGGCTCGCGCCCTCGGCGACTGGTACGGGCTGTGTGCGCGGCTGCTCGAACAGGTGCGCGCCGAGTCGCCCCCCGCCGACGCTCCGTCCCGCGTGCAGCTGTGGCCCGAGCACTTCGACCTGGCCCTCGACGCCGGTCCGGAGGGACGTCGGGCCAACTTCGGCGGATCGCCGGGCGACGACGTCCATCCCGAGCCGTACCTCTACGTCGGGCCGTGGGACACCGGCGCCGTCGGCCCGCACGTCTACTGGAACGAGCCGTTCGGGGCGTCGCTGTCGTTCATGGAGATCCTGTGCGGCGCCGATCCCCTCGAGTTCCTCCGTCAGGGAAGGGAGCTGCTGCGATGAGCGACGACGTCGTCGAAGGCACCACGGCGTGGGTCCGGATCGACACCGACGGACTGGAGGAAGGGCGGGTCACCACCGTGATCGCGGCCGGCCGGGCCTTGTGCCTCACGCGCACGGCGGCGGGGTACGGCGCCCTCGACAACCACTGCCCGCACCAGGGTGGACCGCTCGGGGACGGCCAGATCCTCGACGGCTACGTGATCTGCCCGTGGCACGCCTACGAGTACGACCCGGCCAGCGGCCAGCCCCCGCCCGGCTTCAGCGACGGCGCGGTGGCGTACGCGGTGGACCAGCGCGAGGACGGGTTGTGGGTCGAGCTTCCCGTCGACACGCCGCGCGTGTCGCTCATGGACCAGATGGTCGACGTGTTGTGCGAGTGGGGCCTCGACACCGTGTTCGGCATGGTCGGCCACTCGAACCTCGGGCTGGCCGACGCGCTGCGCAAGGCCGAGGAGGACGGGCGGATCACCTACGTCGGCATCCGCCACGAGGGGGCGGCCGCCTTCGCCGCGTCGGGCTACGCAAAGGTGTCCGGCCGGCCGGCGGGCTGCCTCACCATCGCCGGCCCCGGCGCCACCAACCTGCTCACGGGGCTCTGGGACGCCAAGGTCGACCGCGTCCCGATCGTCGCCCTGACCGGACAGGTCAAGTCGCAGGTGATCGGTCCGGGGACGTTCCAGGAGGTGGACCTGGCGTCGGCGTTCGCTCCCGTGGCCGAGTGGAGCCAGACGGTGCTGCGCCCCGAGAACGCCACCGAGCTGGCCGCCCTGGCCATGAAACACGCCCTGGTGGAGCGCGACGTGGCCCACCTCATCTTCCCCGACGAGGTGCAGGAGCTGCCGGGCACGACGACGCCCGCTCCCCGGCCCCGGATGGGGCGGGTGGCAGCGCCGCAGATCGCCCCACCCGACGACGAGCTGGCCCGAGCCGTCGCCCTGTTGACCTCGGCCCGCAAACCGGTGATCGTCGCCGGTGCAGGCGCCCGGGGCTGGAGCGAGGAGATCCTCGCCTTCGCCGAGCATGTCGACGCGCCCGTGATCACCACGTTCAAGGCCAAGGGCCTCGTGCCCGACGACCACCCGCTCGCCTGCGGCGTGCTCGGCCGCTCCGGCATCCCGGTCGCCTCGATCCACATGGGCCGCAGCGACTGCCTCCTGGTCCTCGGAGCGTCGTTCTCCGACCACACCGGCATCGCCACCTACGTGCCCACGATCCAGGTCGACTTCGACCGCATGATGCTCGGCAAGTTCCACCCGGTCGACGTCCCGCTGTGGGGTGAGATCGGCCGGACGCTGGCATTGCTGCGCGCCGCCGTGCCCGCCGCATCCCACCCCGACCAGCGCGCCTCGGTCGCCCACCAGTGGAGCCGCTGGCGGGCCGAGAAGGCGGCCCGCAGCCTGCTCGCCGACGGCCGGGGCCGCATGCACCCGGCCCACGTGTTCGAGCACCTGGGGAGGGTCGTGCCCGAGGACGCCGTCATCGCCGTCGACGTGGGCAACAACACCTACTCCTTCGGGCGCTACTTCGAGAGCCGCCGGGGCCAGACGGTCATCATGTCGGGGTACCTCGGCTCCATCGGCTTCGGCTTTCCCGCCGCCATGGGGGCATGGGCCGCCACCCGGGGCAGCGGCCGCAAGGTGGTGTCGGTGAGCGGCGACGGTGGGTTCGGCCAGTATCTGGCCGAGATGACCACGGCGGTGGCGCACGGCATGCCGATCACCCACGTCCTGCTCAACAACTCCGAGCTGGGAAAGATCTCCAAGGAGCAGGTCGCCGCCCTCCGCCCGGTGTGGCAGACGTCGCTGGTGAACCCCGACTTCGCCGCCTACGCCCGCCTGTGCGGTGCCCGGGGGTTCCGCGTCGAGCACCCGGACGAGCTGGCCCCGGCGCTGGTCGACGCCATGGCCGTCACGGACGGGCCCTCGCTGGTGGAGGTCGTGACCAGCGCCCGCGACGTCTGACCCTTCAGGCCGGCGCCGGGGGTCTGGTGCCGGGCTTGAATCCGCCGCCCAGGGTGGTGGGATTCGTGTTCACTTCTCGGCCCGGCGCCGTGACGCCGGCCGGAACGCACCGGTGAACCGGCTCGGTCCACTACGGGATTCCACCGCTCCTGTCAAGACCCGGACGGGGACGTTCGACCGTCAGGGGCACATTTCGGACGTGGCCGAGAAGAGGAACTACTTGCGGGTGCCACCTATTTGAAACGCGTTCCGAAGCAGGTATGCTTCGGGACAGCCGGGTGCGCCGGGGTGATGAAGAGAGGGACACAATGCAGAAGCGTCGTCCGTTGTACCTGATGGCGTTCGGGGTGGTTGCGGTGCCGTTGGTGGCCGCGTCCATCGCCTACGCGTGCAGTGCGCTTGCCAGCCTGTCGGTCGACATCCAAAGCGCCGACTCCGGC
>DATAIT010000018.1 GCA_036262515.1 Acidimicrobiales bacterium
CGGGCTCTGGATAACGGCACTTCGGCGCTCTTTCCAAATACTCGACAACGTTCGCGCTTCGGCGAATCGGCTTACTCTGGTCGCGTCGAATAGAGGAGCTCGTCATGACGTTGCAACCAACGGCCAGGGGCGGGTCAACCACGACCCGCGTCCTTGCAGCCGCCGTTGTCGTGGCGTTGGTCGCCCCGGACGTCGGTGTAGCCGAGCCACAGACGGTCGCCGTCCAAGCCACGTCCGAGTCGACCTTCTCCGTGACGCCGCGGAGCGGCCCCGTAGGCACGACGGTTCAACTGTCCTCACAGAGTCCATGTCTGCCTCCGGTGGGCGGCGAAGTGGAGTTGGAGCTTGTGCAGTTCCCGGCCGTGAGCGATGCAGTGCCGGTGCGAGCGATGCGGATTCCGGTCCATGTCGATGGGACTTGGTCTGGAACCGTCACCGTCGACTTCCCCGAATCGGGATCGGTGAGTATCAGGGCCCGCTGCCTCGGGGCAGGCGTCTCGTACTCGCAACAGACGTTCTTGCAGACGCCCTCGGGCCGCGGATACTGGTTGGCGTCGGAGAGCGAGGTCCCACTCGCGTGCTTCTGCCCCCCGCCCGGCCGTGCTACGAACATCACGGCATTCGGCGACGCCAGGTATGGAGGCTCCCCGGCGACGGATCCTGCGGCCATACCGCTGACCGGGATGGCGGCGACGTCGGTCGACGGGCTCGGGTACTGGCTGGTGGCTGCCGACGGCGGCGTGTTCAGCTTCGGCGACGCTCCCTTCCTCGGCTCGACCGGCGCCATGGCCCTCAACCGACCGGTGGTCGGCATGGCCGGTACCCCGAGCGGCCGTGGCTACTGGCTGGTGGCCGCCGATGGCGGCGTGTTCAGCTTCGGCGACGCTCCCTTCCTCGGGTCCTGCTCTAGCTGCCGCTCGCTGCAAACGGAAGAGAAGCGCTTTGTGGCCATCGCCGCCACTCCAGCCACACCCACTCGCTGAAGGGCAGTCGTCAAGGAGGGCCACGATCCGAGCGCGTTCAAGCGCAAGCAAGATTCGATGGTAACCGCAGAATGCCGGATATTTGGCGGCGTCGCCGACTCCGGGATTGCGGGTAGCGGAGCGGGCCGGCGACCCGATCGGGAAATACGGAGCGGCCTGCCGTCGCCCGGCGTGAAAGGAGTTCTCCTCGCGCTGCCCGGCCGCAGCCGAGAACCTGGACTTTGCGGCTTCACAGCTCGATACCAGCCCCGAGGTCCGCGTCGTCGTCCAGGTGGCCGGCGTCGACGGGGCTGAGGACCTCCGCCGTCTGCACGGTCGCACGCCACTCCCGGAGCTGGGCGCCGTCGAGCGGGGGCTCCCGGAGGTCCTCGGGCTCCACGCCCCACTCCGCCCGGTAGGCCTCGACGCGGCCAGCCAACTCGGCCCAGGTGGCGTCGCCGGCGTCGCCAGGCACGGGGCCGAGCAGCTCGACGAGGTGGGCGGGCTGGGTGACCACCGCCTGCATGCCAAGGGCGACGCGCCGGGCCTCCACCTGGGAGGCGAGGTCGTCGCGGTAGGCGAGGACCTCGGCGTGCTCGGCGAACCAGTCGGCCCGGTGCTCGGCTGCCCCTTTCAGCTCGGCTTGGCGGGCATCGAGGCCTGCGAGGCGGCGGCGGTCCTCCCGCCCCGAGCGGGTGAGGACGCCTGGTCGGGCGTTGCGCTCGGCGTGGCGTCGCTGCACGGCCAGGCGGTCGAGCTCGGCGGTGGGGTCGGCCGGAGCCTCCCGAGCGATCCAGGCGTCGAGGTTGGCCAGGCGGGGAGCCGCCACGGCGAGGGACTCCGACGCTGCCAACTCCTGGCGTAACACGTCGAGGGCGGCCTGCTCGGCTGACACCCGGCCCAGGGCGGCGGCGAGGATGTCGAGGGCGGGGACCGGTTGGGCCCGGTGTTCGTCGTCAAGGCGGTCGCACACCACCATGGCGACGTTGTCGTGGCGGCCCCGGGTGAGGCCCACGTACAGCGCCTCGGCCGTCGTCGCCTCGTCGGCCATCATCACGGCCCGGTCGACGGTCACCCCCTGGGCCTTGTGGACCGTCAGGGCGTAGGCGAGCGACACGTCCTCGCCCACGTAGCCGGCCGGCAGCACCACCCGGCCGCGTCCGTCCAAGTGGGAGACGGTCAGCGACCCGTCGTCATGGCGGGTGGTGACGACCCAGCGGTCGCCGTTGCGCACCCAGGCGCCGGCGGTCGTCATCAGGCGCCGGTCGTTGCGGGTGGTGACCACGTCGTCCCCCACGCCGACGACGTGCTCGCCGGCCACCACGCCGGGCGCCTCCACCTCGCCGGCGGCCACCCGCAGGGCCCGGATGCGCCGGGCCAGGTCGTCGACGCCGGCGTGGTCGGACGCACAGATCACCACCGAGGCGCCCGCCTCCCGGGCCTGTTGCCACGCCGCCACCGCCGCATCGGCCATCTGGAGGCGGTCGCCGCCGTGGATGCGGCCGTTCGCCTCGTAGACGCGGAGCACGGCCGGGTCCCGGGCGCGCAGGCGCAGGCTGGCCTCGGCCTCCCATGGCGCCGAGAACCGCCGCACGCCGTCCAGCTCGACGGCGCGGATGTCGACCAGCAGGCGGAACAGCCCGCCCGCCTCCACCGCCCCAAGCTGGGCGTGGTCGCCGACCAGCACCAGTTTGGCCTGGGCTCGCTCGACCAGGCCGACCAGGCGGGCGAGTTCCGCGCTGGCCGCCATCCCGGCCTCGTCAACCACCACCACCTCGCCGGCCCGCAGGGCCCAGGCCGGCTCGGGACCGCCGGGGCGGTCGTGTTCGAACAACAGCTTGGCCAGGGTGTCCGAGGCGATCCCGGCCTCGGCCTGGAGCACGCCGGCCGCCACCGCGGACACGGCCAGGCCCCGCACGGCGATGCCGCTGTCTCCCCACGCCGCGGCGGCGGCGCCCATGGTGCGGGACTTTCCGGCGCCGGCTGGGCCCACCACGCACACCACCGTGTCGCCGTCGCCGCACACCGCCCGCACCGCCGCCTCCTGGTCGGGCCCGAGCCCGGCGGTCGCCACCGCGTCGGCCACCGCCGCCGGCCTGGCCACGCCCCGGCCGGCGCCGACGCCCGCCTCGGCGACATCGACCACCGCCTGCTCGGCGGCCAGGGTGGCGAGGGTGGTGTAGCGGGTGGAGCCGTGGCGGTCGTAGACCGAGGACCCGTCCCGGCGGCGTAGCCCGGCCGGCACCTCGGGCTCGGGAGCGCGCAGGGCCACGACGCCGGCGGCCACCAGGACCCGGTCGGTGACGGCCTCGGTCCAGCAGCGGGCCGCCTCGGCGTCGCCGACGTCGACCGGGGCCCGTCGGGCCACCTGGCGCAGGGCGTCTGCCCGCCGCCACGTGGAGGACTCGGTGGCGAGTTCGTCCACCACCTCGGCGACAACCTGGTCGATCCCGGACACCTCGTCGACATCGCGCCCGATGGTGTCGGCCAGCCACAGCGCAGGGTCGAAGCCGGCTGCATCGGCCTCGGCCCGCCAGCGGTCGTGCAAGCCGACGTCCGCCTCGGGACCGTGGTGCTTGGCCTGGCGGGTCTCCAGCACCGCCACCTCGTAGGCCCGGCGGCGCTCCTCGGGGGTGAGCGACCGCTCCAGGCGGGCCTCGGCCTCGGCGATGCGTTCCGCCGCCCGCACCTCCACCGCCGCCCGCCGTCGGGAGTACAGCCGGCGCAGGCCGGCGGGCACACCGTTTACCTCGGCCTGGCCGTGGCGGTCGACGGGAGTCCAGGCCACCCCGAGGCGGGCGGTCAGCTCAGCCCGAAGGGCCGCCTGGTACACCATGCCGGCCGGCTTGAGCTGGCGGTGCAGGGCCCGGGAGTCCAGCGCCCGCCACACCCCGTCCTCGCAGCGCACCCGTCCGGAAACCAGGACATGGGTATGCAGCTGGGGATCGCCGGCCCTCGATGTGCGGTGCACGAACCCGGCTGCCACCAGGCCGTCGGTGTCGACCTGGCGCACCCCCGCCTTGCCGGTGCGGGAGAAGGCTGCGTGCTCGTCGAGGTAGGCGAGGCCGGCGGCCACCGCCGCCTCGTGGGCGTCACGCACGTCCATGCCCACCGAGCCGCCGCCCAGCGCCCACAGGACCGAGACGGATTTCGGTGCTGAGAACGTGAGGTCCCAGCCGGTGACCCGGTCGACGCCGGCGGCCACGCCGTAGGGGGCGCCGAGCGCCTCGCCGGTGGCAGGGTGGCGGGCGTCGAACAGGCGGGCCAGCGCCTCGGGGCTGACCTCGCCGGCCAGGCCGGCGGCGGCCGAGCCGGCGCCCAGCCAGTGCCCGGCCGACTCTCCCCGCCCGGCGTAGTAGTCCTCCAGGCCCCGAGCCACCTCGTCGCTGTAGTAGGACACGGTGGCGGGCGTGACCTTGCCCCGGCTCAACATGGCGTCACCGCCGGCGTGGGAGTGGCCGGCCGCCAGGCCGGCAGGAGGCGCCGCACCGCAGGGTGCCAATGTGTGATCCCAACTCCCGCCTTCCCCGGCCACCCTCCCTCCGGCCCCGGGGGAGCCCCGCTCCCGCCAGTTCCGGGCCCACCGGCCCCACCGCGCTCGCCGTCCCGCTCACTCCCGGCCCGCCGCGCCCTCCGTCCCGGGCACTCCCGTACCCGCAGTTCCCGGCGTCCCGGATGCGCTCCCGGCGTCGGCGTCACCGCGCCACTCCGAGGCCCTCGAACAGCGGGACCTGGGCGGCAACCGCCAAGGCACGGGTGGACCGGTCCCTTCGACGGGCGGGACGGGTCGCGCCGGTCTCCCCGGTCGCAGCCTGAGCCGCCACCGGGACGCCGTCCACGACGAGGCCATCGAGTCGCTCGGTGCACACGAGGTAGGCGATGGGACCGAACGTCCCGCCGGCCTGGCGTGTCGCCGGGAGCCGGACGATGGCGCGGCACGCCAACAGGCGCCGGAGAGCCCGGGCGACGGCGTCCTTGCTCACGCCGAGATTGGCGGCCAGCCGGCGCACGTTGGTGGCGGCGACGAGCCGCCCGGTCGCGTCGGACACGGCGTCGAGGGCCAGGTCCTCCAGCACCGCCCACGCCGTCGGCCCCAGCTCCCGGCGTACCGGTCGCGACGACGCCGTGACCGCCAGGGCCGACACGGCCGGGCTCACCCGACGGCGACGGGCCCGATGACGTCGATGCGCCGGCGCAGGGCCTCGCGGGGCACGCGCAGCGTGCGGCCGATCACCACCACCGGCAGGCCTTCGCGCCCGCCGGTGGCCCGCCACAGTCGGGCCTGTTGGTAGGCGGCGCCCCGGCTGATGCGCAGCACCGCCGCCGCCTCCTCGACCGTGAGCAGTTCGGGAAGGTCGTCGAGTGACGGCACCGGGCGCACGACCCGGAGCTCACCTCGTCGGGCGTTCGCCATACCGGGCCCTTCCTCTCCGTCGTCCGTCGACACGTCACGCTCGGGCCTGCCTCGGCGCGTTGGCGCGCACGGACATACCCGCATGCGAGATGCGCGGGAGACGCCCCGCGAACGCAATGGACCAGTCGATATCGCCGCGCATGGTGTACGACGGCACCGAGAGGGGAGTAGAGCTCCGATCAGAACCAGGCTTCGCGACTCAGGCGCCGAGTACCGCACTTGGCGTCAGGGCCGGGGTGTTCGACCACCTGCTGGCGCGGGTCGGCGGGACGAGGCATCCAGCGGCGTCCGGCCGGCGCCCAGGGCACGTCCTCGAGGGGGTCGCCTGCTCCGACTGATCACCTGATCGCCGACGAGGAATCGTAGCGTATGTGCTACGGTCCATCCCGATGGCTACCGGGCGAGCAACCGCTTTCGACCGTGATTTCGAGCGGGACATGGACGACCCGGTGTTCCGGGAATCGTATGAGCGGGCACGCAGCCGAATCGACGCCATCGACCGCGTGATCAACGACCTCGACGCCGTGCGGGAACGCCAAGGGCTCTCGAAGGCTGAGCTGGCCCGCCGCATCGGGGTCAGCGACGCGGTCATCCGCCGCCTGTTCAGTGCAGACGACAGAAACCCCACCATGAAGACGATCATCGAGGTCGCCGACGCGCTGGGCCTCGAAGTCCGCGTCGGTCGGGCGGCCAAGACCCGCCGGGCCGGCTGACCTACTCGAGGATGCTGCGCGGCATCCGCGCCCGGTATTCCTCGCCCAGTGCCCGCACGCCCGCGTAGTCGGCCTTGGTGAAGGCGGTCTCGTTCGCCTTGCGCATGCCCGTCACCAGCACCACCGACGGGCCACCGAGACCGAGCGCCGCCCCGTCTCGCTCCAGCAGGCAGAAGACGCGGTAAAGCCAAGGGCCGTGCCGATCGCGCGCCTCGAACCAGCCTCGCATGTCGCCGTGCATCGCCTGCCATTGGAGGCCACCGGAAAACCGGGGTGGTGGTGCCTCGGCAACGGCCATGAGAACAGCCACGAGGTGGGCTCTCACGTCCGTCGGGCAGCTTCGCAGGAACTCTTGGGCCGGAGCGCTCCGCGTGCTGTCATCGGCGCGATGGCGACGGAAGTAGTGCACGGCCCAGGGTTCAGCGGGGAGCGGTCGCCGCTTGCCCGTCACCGTCGTTGCCGCACAGCTCCGGCCATCGGTTCGGCACGGAAGAGGGTGTCGAGTCGTTCGGCGATCTCGGCGTCGCGGCTCTCCAGCACGTGCTGGTAGCGGTACGCGGCGGCCGGTGACGCGTGGCCGAGGCGGGCCTGTACCTCCCGGATGGTGGCGCCCGACACCGTGGCCAGGGTCCCGGCGACGTGGCGGAGATCGTGGAATCGAAGCCTCTCCACCCCGGCCGCACGCAGAGCGGGCGACCAGTGGCGGTCCCGGAAGTTGCTCTGCCGAAGCGCGCCACCCTTCGGGCCGGGGAACACCAGCCCGTCGGGATCAGCCGGCACGAAGCGCCCCACGTGGGCCCGCAACTCCTCGATGAGCCCGGCGGGGAGGTGGACGACTCGGCGCCCGGCCGCCGACTTCGGCTCGCAGGTGAAGAGCTTGCCGCCGTGCAGCTCGACCACCTGCTCGGCGACGACCAGCGTTCCGTGGAGCAGGTCGAGGTTGCGCTGCCGAAGGCCGGCCAGCTCGCCCCACCGGCAGCCGGCATAGGCGGCGGTGAGCACGAGCGCGCGATAGCGCGGGTCGATGGTGGACGCGATGGCCGCCACCTGGTCCGGCGACACGATGCGCATCTCCGGCGACCGCTCCACGCCGGCGCCCTTCTCGACGCACGGGTTCCGGGCCACCACGTTGTCCACGACGGCCGTGGCCATCATGGACGACAGCAGGCGGTAGCCCTTGGCGATCGTGGTCGGTCCGGGGCGACCGGCGCGCAACAGCTCGGCTCGCCACGCCCGCACGCGCGCCGGCGTGAGCTCGGCGAGCTCGACGTCGCCGAGGGCGGGGAGGATAAGCCGGTCCAGCAAATAGGAGTAGAGCTCGGTCGTCTTGGGTGCGAGCTCCGCCTTGCCCTGCAGCCACTGGCCGGCGAAGGCGCGCAGCGCGACCCCGCCTGACCTCGGGTCCACCCATCGGCCCTGGGCCTGGTCGGTGATCATCGAGGCCAGCCAGCGGTCGGCCGCCGCCTTCGTGGTGAAGGTCGTGGGGGCGGAATGCAGCTCCCCGTCGTCACTGCGGATGCGGGCCTGGTAGCGCCCGGAGGGGAGCTTGCGGATGCTCCCGGCGGTGCGGCGTGCCCTGCGCTTCTGTGCCATGCGGACCTCCTGCGTGCCGCGCCGTGCCAGATCGTTATGGCACGCTTGTGGCACGAAGTCTACATTCCGAAGGAAAGACGAAATAAGAAATGGCCTCTGAACTGCCCTTTTCTGGCGCCCCCGGCAGGACTCGAACCTGCGACCCGCTGCTTAGAAGGCAGCCGCTCTACTCCGACTGAGCTACAGGGGCAAAATGTGGAACTGAGCAGCGGTCTTGCGCCGAAGCTCTCGCAACGACGCTTGCACAGCGCTCCCAGGACCCGACAACTTCGTCACCACGGATGCCCCCCGAATCGGCTCCGCTGGACGCCGTTTGGACTCGCAGAACGGTGGTGCATGCGAAGCGTCACTCCGCCAGCGTAACTGCGGGTGCGCCGCAGCCGCCCGCCGGCATCGCCCTCTTCGACCTCGACCGCACACTCCTTCCCGGCTCCAGTCTGGTGGAGCTGGGCAGGGCGCTCGCCGCGCAGCGCATGGTCAACCGGACAACCGTGGCGCTTCACGCCGTCAAGGCCGCCGTCTTCGCCCGCCGTGGCCTTCCGGACTCGGGCACCGACCGCCTGCGCAGGATCCTCCTGGCGGCGGCCGCCGACTTCGACCACGAGGAGCTGGCGAGCGTCGTGCGGGAGGTCGGTCCGCGCATCGCCTCGTCCAGCTTCCCGGCCGCCCGGTGGCTGATCGATCGCCACCGGGCGGCCCGCGACGTCTGCGTCGTGCTGTCGGCGAGTCCCCACGAGCTGGTCGAGCCGTCGGCTCGGCCCTTGGTGCGAACCACGGCATCGGGACTCGGACCGAGGTGGTGGGAGGGAAGCTCACCGCCGCCTGGAGGGTGCGTTCTGCCACGGCCCCGGCAAGCTCGATCGCGGATCCTATCTCCCGCTGCTCCGGGCGTGCGGCGGCCCTGTCGCTGTCAATCCCGACCGGAGACTTCGCGAGGCCGCGGCGTCGGCGGGCTGGCCGGTGCTCCGACTCAGGTAACGGCGCCTTTCGCGACGGGTAACAAGCCGGAAACGAATGCGTGGCACGGTAGGCGACGACAACCGAGAGTGAAGGCACCTAGGGTTCCGCGCCCTTGCGGGCGGCCTGGTCCGAGAGGTGCAGGCGGGCCGGGAACGGGCCGTTGCACGGAGGGACAAAAGCCCGGGAGATCTGACCAGATCGCCCGGGTTTCTTCGTTCTCGGGCGCAGGAGGCGACATGTCGCACGAGCACGTCGGACAGGAGCTGCACGACAACTACGGGCCAGAGGCGCGCAGGGCGGTTGCGGCGGAGGCCGCCCTTCCGACCACGGGGTGGGAGCGAGAGGTGGCCCGCGGACTGGAGATGGGCCTGCTGGGCGCCGACTCCATCGTCGACCGCACCATCCCCACCTTCAGCCGGGGCGAGCTGCCCCACTACGCCGGGATCAACACGTTCCTCAAGCAGCCGTACGTGGAGGACGTCCACAGGTGCGGCGACTACGACGTGGCCGTCCTGGGCGCCCCCCACGACTCGGGCACCACGTACCGCCCGGGAACCCGCTTCGGCCCTCAGGGCATGCGCCGCATCTCCGCCCTCTACGGCCCGTACTCGTTCGAGCTCGGAGTCGACCTGCGCGAGTCGATCACCATGTGCGACCTCGGCGACGTGTTCACCATCCCGGGGAACATCGAGAAGACGTTCGACCAGATCTCCAAGGCGGTCTCCCACGTGTTCGCCTCGGGCGCCTTCCCCGTGGTGCTGGGCGGCGACCACTCCATCGGGTACCCCACGGTGCGGGGCGTGGCCGAGCACCTCACCGGCAACCTTGGGATCATCCACTTCGACCGCCACGTCGACACCCAGGAGACCGACCTCGACGAGCGGATGCACACCACGCCGTGGTTCCACGCGACCGACCTGCCCAACGTGCCCGCCACAAACCTGGTGCAGGTGGGCATCGGCGGCTGGCAGGCGCCCCGGCCCGGCGTGAAGGTCGGCCGGGAGCGCGGCACCACGATCATGACCGTCACCGACTGCGTGGAGATGGGCATCGACGCGGCGGCCGAACGTGCCCTCGAGGTGGCGTGGGACGGGGCCGAGGCGGTGTGGCTCAGCTTCGACGTGGACTGCCTCGACGCCGCCTTCGTGCCCGGCACCGGCTGGCCCGAACCGGGCGGCTTCCTGCCACGCGAGGTCCTCACGTTCATCCAGCTGGTGGCGGAGCGGCCCCTGGCCGGCATCGAGATCGTGGAGTGCTCGCCGCCCTACGACAACGCCGACATCACGTCCCTCATCGGGACCCGAGTGATCTGCGACACCCTGGGCTGCCTCGTGCGGGCGGGCCACCTACCGAGGAGGCAGTCATGATGCGCACCAGATGGAGCATCGCCAC
>DATAIT010000019.1 GCA_036262515.1 Acidimicrobiales bacterium
GGGCGCCGGCGAGGACTGGGAGCGCAAGAAGGACAGCGAGAGCGTCCCGGGCGCGGGCGGCGAGCCGGTCAACACGGACGACGACGGCGAGGACGACTCCGATGGCGGAGACGTCGACGCGGACGAGCTCGACTTCGGCAAGGACGTCGACACCGACGCCGTGGTCCCCGAGGACGGCCCCCCGGCCGACGACGACGAGGACTCGGACGACGCCGAGGACGACGACGACTCGGACGACTCCGAGAAGTAGGCGCTAGCGCGACATGGCGCGTGCGATGACCACGCGCTGGATCTCGTTCGTCCCCTCGTAGATCTGGGTGATCTTGGCGTCGCGCATCATGCGCTCGACCGGGAAGTCCCGGGTGTAGCCGTAGCCGCCGAGCAGCTGCACCGCGTCGGTGGTGACGGCCATGGCCGTGTCGGAGGCGAAGCACTTGGCCATGGCCCCGACCATGCTCAGCTCCTCTCGCCCGCCAGGTCCGGTTTCCGCGTCGATGAGCGCGCAGGCGCGGTACACCAGACCTCGGGCCGCCTCCGTCTTCATCGACATGTCGGCCAGCATGAACTGCAGCCCTTGCAGCTCGGCGAGGGGGCGCCCGAACTGGTGCCGCTGCTTGAGATAGGCCGCGGCGTAGTCGATGGCGCCCTGGGCGATGCCGACGGCCTGCGCGCCGATCGACGGCCGGCTGCGGTCGAGCGTGCCCATGGCGATGTAGAAGCCCTGGCCCTCGTCGCCGATGCGGTGGGTAACCGGGACGCGCACGTCCTCGAGAATCACCTCGCCCGTCGGACTTCCTCGCACGCCCAGCTTCTTCTCCAGCTTCCCGATCCGCACCCCCCAGTCGTTCTCGACGAGGAAGCAGGAGATGCCGCGATGACCGGCCGCGGGGTCCGTTTTGGCGAACACGGTGTAGGTGTCGGAGATGCCGGCGTTGGTGATCCAGTACTTGACGCCGTTGAGGACGTACGACTCGCCGTCCCGCACCGCCCGCGCCGACATGGCGGCCACGTCCGAGCCGGCGTCCGGTTCCGACAGGCAGTACGACGCCTGTGCCTCGCCCGTCGCCACCAGCGGCAGGTACGTCTGTTTCAGCTCCTCGGAACCCCAGTGGATGACCGGGGTCATCCCCAGCCGGGAGATGAGCATGGTGAGGCTGGTCGACGCGCACACCCGCGCCAGCTCCTCGATCATGATCGCCTGGGTCACGGCGTCGGCGCCCGCCCCGCCGTATTCGGAGGGAACACCGAGCGACGGCAGCTCCATGGCGACGCAGTCGCGGAAGTTGTCCCACGGGAACTCACCCCGCTCGTCGACCTCTGCCGCTCGCGGCGCGATCCTCTCCTCACAGAAGCGACGCAGGACGACCCGGAACTCCTGTTGCTCGTCGCTCAGGAGGATCGATTGCACGATTCCAGTGTCGCACCGAGCCGACCCGTCCGGCGGCGGGCCCCGACTGGTCAGCCGTGGGCGGCGAGGTGCTCGAGAAGGAGTCGGTTGAGGTCGTCCGGGACCTCTTCGGGGATCCAGTGGCCGACGCCGGCCATCTCCTCGAAGTGGTACGGGCCCTCGACGAAGGCGGCGCTTCCTTCCGCCGCCATCCGCCCGAGGGCGGGATCGGCGTCGCCCCAGACGTACAGCGTAGGGACCTCGACCTTGAGGGCGCCGGCCGATCGGGCGGCCGCCTCGGTCACCGACACGGCCCGGTACCAGTTGAGGGCGCCCGTGAGCGCGCCAGGCTCGCTGAGCAGGCGCACGTACTCGCCCGTCTTCTCGGGCTCGGGATACCCGGCCGCCACGAGCACGCCCTGGAGACCGGCCCCGTCACCGGCCAGGAGCGCCTCTTCGGCCGCCCCCTCCTTGCGCAACATCTCGATGTAGGCGGACCGGGCCAGCTGGTCGGGGTCGCCGCCGGCCACCGCCGCCGCGAAGGCTGCTGGATGCGGCGTTGAGACGGCGGTCAGCGTGCGCACGCGCTGCGGGTAGTGGGCGGCCACCAGCCAGGCCACGGCCCCGCCCCAGTCATGCCCCACGACGTCGAGTCGGTGGGCTCCGAGCTCGTCGGCCACTGCCAGGACGTCGCCCACCAGATGCTCCATGCGGTAGGACTCGACACCCTCGGGCCTGGCCTTGGGTGAGTACCCCCGCTGGTCGAACGCCACCGCCCGGTAGCCGGCGGCAGCCAGGGCGGCCATCTGGTGACGCCACTCGTACGAGCTCTGCGGAAAGCCGTGCAGGAGGAGCACCATCCGCCCGTCGGGCGGACCGGCGGCGTGGGCGGTGAAGGCGAACTCGCCCGCCTCGATCTCGAAGGCGTCGACGCTCATCCGGCGAGCAGGCTCCGCCAGTCGGCCAGCTTGGCCCGGACCTGGGCGGGCGTGAGGCGGAGCGTGTCGGGCTTCACCTTGTCCACCACGTCGCGCTGCGCCCAGTAGTCGTGGGCGGCACCCTGCAGCAGCGGGACCCGGAACGCCACCAGATCCGCCGGCGCGTCGCCCAGGTACCCGAACAGGGTGAACGCCAGGTCGAGGTCGTGGATCACCGGAGCCCGCCCGAACATCGACGCCCGTCGGAGACCCACGCCGAGGCAACCGGCCACCACGTCCTCGGCGTGCTCGTCGGCCGTGAGGTCGAGGCGGTCGACGAATCGCTCGGCCAGCGTGAGCCCGTAGCCCTGGTCGGGACCCGGCGAACCGAACCGTTGGCCGGTGGGCAGATCGGGCGACACCAGCTCGGCCGGTCGGTCCTGGCGCCAGCCACCGTGGGCGGGGATGCGCTCGGCCGCACGCACCCGGTCGCCTGCGTGAAGCGGGACGAATTCCGGTTGGGCCACGCCGTCACCCCTTGTCGTCGGCGCCGCGGGCGCTGTGCAGCAGACCGTAGACGACGGCGTCGGAGAGGGCCTGCCACGACGCCTCGATGATGTTCTCGGACACGCCGATGGTGGACCACGTCCTCTCGCCGTCGGTGGAGTCGACGAGAACCCTGGTCACCGCTCCGGTCCCCCGGGACGTGTCGAGGACGCGCACCTTGTAGTCCGTGAGATGCACGCCGGCGAGGGAGGGGTACTTGCCGCCCACGGCCCGGCGAAGCGCAGCGTCGAGGGCGTCGACCGGCCCGTTGCCCTCGCCGGTGGCCACGACCCGCTCTCCTTGCACGTGGAGCTTGATCGTGGCCTCCGTGTCGAGGTGGTGGTCCTCGCGCTGCTCGGTGATCACGCGGAACGACTCCAGGCGGAAGAAGCCCTGCTCCCAGCCGGCCGCCTTGCGCATCAGCAGCTCGAGTGAGCCGTCGGCCACCTCGAAGTGGTAGCCGCGGTGCTCCAGGTCCTTGAGCTGCTCGAGCACGGTGCCGAGGACCTCGCTGTCGAAGGCGAGCCCGAGCTGCTCGGCCTTCAACGCCAGGGTGGACCGCCCGGCCAGCTCGCTCACGACGAAGCGGGTGCCGTTGCCGACGAGGTCGGGCGGGATGTGCTCGTACAGGTCACGGCCGCGCGCGATGGCGGACGTGTGCAGGCCGGCCTTGTGGGCGAAGGCGGATTGGCCCACGAACGGCTGCTGCGGGTTCGGTGCGATGTTCACCAGCTCGGCGATGTGGTGGGCGACGGGGCGCAGGCGCTCCATGCGCGCGGGGTCGATGGTGCGCACCCCCATCTTCACGCTCAGGTCCGGGATCGCCGAGCACAGATCGGCGTTGCCGGTGCGCTCGCCGTAGCCGTTGACGCAGCCCTGGACGTGGGTGGCCCCGAGGCGGACGCCCGTGAGCGTGTTGGCGACGCCGCAGCCGCCGTCGTTGTGGAAGTGGAGCCCGATCTGGGCGGACACCTCGGATCTCACCTCGGTCACGATCTGCTCGACCTCGTGGGGCAGGGTGCCGCCGTTGGTGTCGCACAGCACGAGCGTCTCGGCGCCCGCCTCCTCGGCCGCCCGCAGCACCCGCAGTGTGAACTCCCGGTGGGACTTGTACCCGTCGAAGAAGTGCTCGGCGTCAAAGAAGACGCGCAGACCGTGGGCCCGCAGGAAGGCCACCGACTCCGCGGTCATGGTGACCGCTTCGTCGAGGTCCGTGCGCAACGCCTCGGTGACGTGGCGGTCCCACGACTTTCCGACGATGCACACGGCCGACGTGCTCGCCTTGATCAGATGGCGCAGCGTGTCGTCGGTGTCGGCCCGGCGGTGGGGACGCCGGGTGGAGCCGAACGCGACCAGCGTGGCCGTCCCGAGCTCGAGCTCGTCGGGAGCCCGCTGGAAGAACTCCTCGTCCTTGGGGTTGGCGCCCGGCCAGCCGCCTTCGATGTAGGCGACGCCCAGGTGGTCGAGCTGGCGGGCCACCCGCAGCTTGTCGTCGACCGTGAGCGACAGACCCTCCTGCTGGCTGCCGTCGCGCAGGGTGGTGTCGTAGATGTCGACCGCCTCGGGCAGGTCGGGCAGCGGCCCGTGGTGGCCGCGCCCCGACGCCGCCGGTCCCTCAGGCGTCGACGTGCTCACACCAGTCCTTGTAGCGGTCGACCTGACCCTTGATGGCGGCGAAGAAGACGTCTTGGATCTGCCGGGTGACGGGCCCGGGCTCGCCGATCTCGCGGTCGTCGACGGACCGGATGGGCACGACCTCGGCCGCCGTCCCCGACAGGAACGCCTCGTCGGCGGTGTAGAGGTCGCTGCGCAGGATGTGGCCGACCTCGCACTCGATGCCCAGGTCGCGGGCGATGGTCATCACGGAGTCCTGGGTGATGCCGGCGAGCGCGCCGGCACTCACGGGCGGGGTGACGATGCGGCCGCGCTTCACCACGAAGATGTTCTCGCCCGTGCACTCGCTGACGTAGCCCTGGGGGGAAAGGAGGATGGCCTCGTCGTAGCCGGCCTTGAGCGCCTCCACCTTGGCCATCGACGAGTTGATGTACATCCCGGTGCCCTTGGCCGCCGGCGGCATGGCGTTGGGGTCGTGGCGCTGCCACGACGAGATCTTCATGCGCACGCCCCGCTTGATGCCCTCGTCGCCCAGGTAGCTGCCCCACGGCCACACGGCGATCGACACGTTCACCGGGCACGGGAGCGGGTTGAGCCCCATCTCCCCGTAGCCCAGGTAGACGAGGGGGCGGATGTAGCACGAGTCCAGGCCGTTGACCCGCACTGTCTCCTTGGTGGCGGCCACCAGCTCGTCGACCGTGAACGGGATGTCGAGCATGAAGATCTTGGCGCTGTCGAAGAGCCGGACGATGTGGTCGGTGAGCCGGAACACGGCCGGGCCGCCGGCCGTGGCGTAGGCACGTATGCCCTCGAAGACGCCGCATCCGTAGTGGAGCGAGTGGGTGAGGACGTGGATCTTGGCGTCGTCCCAGTCGACGAGCTGGCCGTCCATCCAGATCTTGTCCACCTTCTGCAGGGGCATGGCTCTAGACCCTTTCTGCGACTGCGTCGCCCAACTCGGATGTGGATCCCGACAGCGACAGCGCTGCCGCGACCGCCTTCTCGACCCGGGCGGCGGCGCCCGCTTCCCCCAGGAACTCGAGCATCATCGCCGCCGATCGTATGGCTGCGAGAGGATTCGCCCGACCGGTGCCGGCGATGTCGGGAGCCGACCCGTGCACCGGTTCGAACAGGGACGGCCCCGATCCCGCCGGATTGAGATTGGCGGACGCGGCGAGGCCGATGCCGCCCGCCAGCGCGCCGCCCAGGTCGGTGAGGATGTCGCCGAACAGGTTGTCGGTGACGATCACGTCGTACCGCTCGGGCCGCTCGACCAGGTGGATGCAGGCCGCGTCGACGTGGTCGTAGCCGGTGGCGACGTCGGGGTACTCGGCGGCCACCTCGTGGTACGCCCGCTGCCACAGGTCACCGGCGAAGGTGAGCACGTTGGTCTTGTGGACCAGTGTGAGGTGGCGCCGGGCCCGGGACTGGGCCAGCTCGAAGGCGTACCGCAGGCACCGCTCCACACCGAAGCGCGTGTTGACCGACCCCTGGGTGGCCACCTCGTGCGGAGTGCCCTTGCGCAGCGCGCCGCCCTCGCCGGCGTAGCTGCCCTCGGTGTTCTCCCGCACCACGACGCAGTCGATGGTTGCACCCTCCATCGGGCGCACGTTGACGTAGAGGTCGAGCTCGAAGCGCAGGCGCAGGAGCAGCCCCCGCTCGATGACACCCGGCGGCACCTCCGGTGTGCCCACGGCGCCGAGGAGGATGGCGTCGAGGCCCCGCAGCTCGTCGAGCACGCTGTCCGGCAGGACGTCGCCCGTCCGCAGATACCGCGCCCCGCCGAGGTCGTACTCGACGGTGTCGAGGGCGACGCCGGCTGCGTCCATCACCTTCAGCGCCTCGCGGACGACCTCGGGCCCGATGCCGTCGCCGCCGATGATCCCGACCCTGTGGGCCAACGTTCTGTGCTCCTCGGGAAAGAAAAAACCGCCCACTGCGTGGACGGTCGACAGCGCACACCCGAGAGGGTGTGCGCTACGGAATGACGGCTACGGAGGTGGCGGTCATGGCAATCCCACTGTACCGGCGCGCAAGCGCAGGCGCTACCCACTTCCGGAGCTAACCTCGCCTCCATGGGCGAGACGCATCTGTCCCGTCGGGCTCACGAGCGTCTGCGCGAGGAGCTCGAGGACCTCACCACCCGGGGTCGGGTCGACATCGCCCGGGCCATCGAGGCGGCTCGCATGCTCGGCGACCTCTCCGAGAACGGCGACTACCACGCGGCCAAGGACGCGCAGGGGAAGATGGAGTCCCGGATCCGCCACATCGAGCGCGTGCTCTCCGAGGCCACCATCGTCGACGACGACGCGGACACCGGCGGCGCCGTGGTGGCCGGCTCCACCGTGTCGCTGCGCTTCGAGGGCGACGATGAGGTCGAGCGGTACCTCGTCGGCTCCATCGAGGAGCGCGTGGAGGGCGTCACCATCATCACGCCCGGGTCCCTCCTGGGCCAGGCCCTCGTCGGGCGGCAGGCCGGCGAGACGGTCGACTACGAGACCCCCACCGGCGCCACCCTCAAGGTCGAGATCGTCGACGTCGCCTGATCTGTTTCGAGTAAATAACTCGCCATTCTGGCGAGTTATTTACTCGGGAACGGGGATTTTGGCGAGGTAGCGGTCCTCGAGGTCGTCGGCCAGCCGCTGGATGGCGGCAACGGCGGCGGACGCGGGGGCGGCGTCGAGGAGGCACCGGCCCTCACGGTCGGCGGCGACCACCGCCGGGTCGTCGGGGATGACGGCCAGGAGATCGGCGTCGAGGGAGGACACGAACGCTCGGAGGACGGGCTCCTCGCCCGGACGGACCCGGTTGCCCACGAAGGCGACCCGCTCGATGCCGAGCTGGCCGGCCAGGCGGTGGGCCCGGCGGGCGGTGAGCAGGACCTTCTTCTGCGGCTCGACCACGAGGAGCAGGGCGTCGACGTAGCGGAGTGTGCCGCCGGCCCACGAGAGGTGCTCGAGACCGGCCTCCATGTCGGCGATCACGACCGTGCCGGGATTCGCCGCCTCGATGTTCTCGATGAAGCCACGGACCGTGACATGGCTGCTGCCCGTTCAGCCGCCGCCCGGCTTGGTGATGCGAGCCGCCTGCATGTACGTGACGCCGTCAGGACCCTCGATCCCGTGCCTGCGCACGATCTCGACCGGCGTGGACGCATCCGTGGTCACCGAGTCGCCCCGGCCCCGGCGTTCCACGAACGGGCGCATGGCGTCGATGCGGGCCTGGTCGATGCCCGAGCTCATGGCCAGGTGCGGATCCGAGTCGCAGTCGAGCGCGATCACCCGGTGCCCCCGCCGAGCCAGCGTGCGGGCCAGGACCGACGAGATGGTGGTCTTCCCCACACCTCCCTTGCCAGCGATCCCGACGCGCACGACGACATTGTGGCCCACGCGCCCCCGCACGGTGCCCGGCGCGGGCTCCCCTACGCTCGCTCGATGGTCTCGACCTCGGATCCCGTCCCGCTCCCGGCCGGGCGTCCGGTGCTGCTGCCCGGCCGGGGGCAGACGTTCGTGCGCGAGGCCGAGGGTCCCGCCGGCGCACCGACTCTCCTGCTCCTCCACGGCTGGACGGTGACGGCGGACCTGAACTGGTTCGCCTGCTACGCGCCTCTGGCCGAGCGGTTCCATGTGGTGGCCTTGGACCATCGCGGCCACGGCAAGGGCATCCGGTCGCGGCGCCCCTTCCGCCTGGAGGACTGCGCCGACGACGCCGCCGCCCTCGCTGCAGAGCTGGGCATCGAGCGGCTCATCCCCGTCGGGTACTCGATGGGTGGCCCGGTGGCCCAGCTCCTCTGGCGCCGCCACCCCGATCTCGTCGGCGGCATGGTGCTGAGCGCTACCGCCTGCAGCTTCGCGACCGCCGACGCCCGCTCCCGGGTGTACTTCTCGGCTCTTCTGGGGCTGTCGGTCGCCGCCCGCTTCACGCCCCCGCACGTACGCCAGCAGGTCGCCGACACGCTGATCCGGCGCCGGCTGCAGGGTGCCGAGCTGGCCGACTGGGGGAAGTCCGAGATGGCCCGCAGCGACGCCACCGCCGTGCTCGAGGCGGGCTGGGCCATAGGCCGGTTCGACTCGTCCGGGTGGATCGGCGAGGCCGACGTCCCGTGCTCGGTCATCGTCACCGGACTTGACCAGGTGGTGGACCCTCGCCGCCAGCGCGCCCTCGCCGCCGCCATCCCCGGTGCCGGGGTGATCGAGGTCGAAGGCGACCATGGGGCCTGTGTCACCGACGCGGCCCGCTTCGTCCCCGCCCTCCTTGACGCGTGCACCGACGTCGCTGCCCGGGCCCGCCTGGCCGCGCTCGAGTAAGTGGACCTCGGATTCCGAGGGCCACTTACTCGGCGGGCGCGGGTGCCGGCGGGGACCAGCCCATGGCGGCCTCGACCGCTCGGGCCGCAGTGGTGACGGCGGCCGCGTAACGGCGGCCCGGTGACCGGGACGTGCGCTCTACCGGCCCCGACACCGAGACGGCCGCCACCACGGCCCCGTCGTGGAGGACCGGCGCGCTCACGGAGGCCACGCCCGGCTCGCGTTCCTCGACCGACTGGGCCCAGCCACGCCGCCCCACGTCGGGGGCACCGCGCAGGACCGCCCCGGCCGAACCCTGGTCGAGCGGGAGGACGGCGCCGGCGGGGACGATGGTGCGCAGGCTGTGGGGCGACTCCAGGGCGACCACGCACAGCCGCGCTCCGCTGTGCGGCACGTAGAGCTGAGCGCTCTCCCCGGTGGCGTCCCGCAGGACGGCGAGGGCCGGCCGGGCCGCATCCTCGAGCGAACGGCGCACCAGGCGCGGGCCGAGGGTGAAGCGGCCGTCGCCGTCGCGCGCGACGAGGTCGTGCGCCTCCAGCGCCGTCGCCAGCCGGTGGGCCGTGGCCCGCGTCAACCCCGTGGCCGTCACGAGATCGGCGAGTCCCAGCGGGTGCCCTTCGAGCGCGTCGAGAATGGCAATGGCCTTGTCGAGCACGCCGACACCGTTTACACTGCGTCCTGCCATACAAGATGATCGTCTCATATATTGAGACAGGGCGCAAGACGAGCAGGCGGATTGACGAGGACGGAGGAAGGCAGATGGGACGGACGCTGAGCGAAAAGGTGTGGGACCGCCACGTCGTGCGGTCGAGCGACGGTGAGCCCGACCTGCTCTACATCGACCTCCACCTGGTACACGAGGTGACGTCGCCCCAGGCCTTCGACGGCTTGCGCATGGCCGGTCGTGGGGTCCGCCGCCCCGATCTCACGCTGGCGACGATGGACCACAACGTGCCCACCGCCCTCGGGCCCGGCGGGTCCATGGTCGTCGACGACCCGATCTCCGCGAAGCAGATGGAGGTGCTGGCCGCCAACTGCGCCGAGTTCGGCATCCCGCTGTATCCCATGGGCCACCGCAACCAGGGCATCGTCCACGTCATCGGCCCCGAGCTCGGGCTCACCCAGCCGGGCATGACGATCGTCTGCGGAGACAGCCACACCTCCACCCACGGGGCCTTCGGCGCCCTCGCCATCGGCATCGGCACCAGCGAGGTCGAGCACGTGCTCGCCACCCAGACGCTCCCGCAGCGCCGCCCCGGCACCATGTCGGTGACCGTCGAGGGCGAGCTGCCGGCGGGTGTCACCGCCAAGGACGTGATCCTCGCCGTCATCGGGCGCATCGGAACGGGCGGAGGCATGGGCTCGGTCATCGAGTACCGGGGCTCGGCCATCCGCTCGCTCTCCATGGAAGGTCGCATGACGGTCTGCAACATGAGCATCGAGGGCGGCGCCCGGGCCGGCCTGGTGGCGCCGGACGACATTACGTTCGCCTACCTCGAGGGCAAGCCACACGCGCCGAAGGGGAAGGCCTGGGAGGCGGCGCTCGAGGTGTGGCGATCACTGGCCGGCGACCCCGACGCCTCGTTCGACAAGGCCGTCGAGATCGACGCGACCACCCTGGTGCCGCACGTCTCGTGGGGGACCAACCCGTCGCAGGTCGTTCCTCTTTACGGGACGATTCCCGATCCCGAGTCGATCCTCGACCCCGCAGAGCGCGATGCCGCCCGCCGCGCCCTCGCGTACCAGGGCCTTGCGCCGGGCACCGCGGTGCGGGACGTCCCCGTCGACACCGTGTTCATCGGTTCGTGCACCAACGCCCGCATCGAGGACCTGCGGGGGGCGGCCACCGTGCTCGACGGCCGCCATGTCCGCCATTCGGTGCGCGCCCTCGTCGTGCCCGGTTCCGCCCTCGTCAAGATGCAGGCGGAGGCCGAGGGCCTGCACCGGGTCTTCGAGGCGGCCGGATTCGAATGGCGGGAGGCGGGCTGCTCCATGTGCCTGGCCATGAACCCCGACAAGCTCGCTCCGGGTGAGCGCTGCGCATCCACGTCCAACAGGAACTTCGAGGGTCGCCAGGGGCCCGGGGGACGCACCCACCTGGTCTCTCCGGCCGTCGCCGCGGCCACGGCCGTCGCCGGCCACTTCGCCAGTCCACAGGAGCTGAGCTGACCATGGACCCCATCCGTTCCATCACCGGTACCGCCGTTCCTCTCAACCGGTCCGACGTCGACACCGACCAGATCATCCCGGCTGCGTGGCTCAAGCGCGTGGAGCGCACCGGCTTCGGAGCCGGGCTGTTCTCGGCCTGGCGGGAGGACCCGGCCTTCGTCCTCAACCAGCCGGAGCGTGCCGGCGCCGGCATCCTGGTGGCCGGCACGAACTTCGGGACCGGCTCGTCCCGCGAGCACGCCGTCTGGGCGCTCACCGACTACGGCTTCCGCGCCGTGATCTCGCCCCGCTTCGCCGACATCTTCCGGTCGAACTGCACGAAGGCGGGGCTGGTCCCGGCCCAGCTCGATGCCGACGCGGCCGCCGCCCTGATGGCGGCCGTCGAGGAGAACCCGTCGCTCGAGGTGACGGTCGACGTGGAGGCGCGCCTGGTGTGGGCACCGGCGGTGGGCATCGAGGCGCCGTTCCCTCTGGACGACTTCACCCGATGGCGGCTGCTCGAGGGACTCGACGACATCGGCCTCACGCTGCGCCACGAGGGCGACGTCACCGCCTACGAGCACACCCGCCCGGCCTGGCTGCCCACGACCGTGGCGACGCAGCCGTAGGCCCGCCGGCCGGCCTCCGCCGCTGCCGCCGACGGACTGGTGGGCCCCAGCTCCCTGTTCTGTAAACGGACGGAGACCGGCGATGCGGTCAGGGGCGTCCCCGTCCCGTTTCCGCCCGCCGCTCGGCGGGGACAGATTGGCAAGAGGAATCTCGCTTCGAGGAGGAAGACATGGCACGGGCGACGCAGACGCACGCCGTCGAGACCCGGACCGACCGGGCCGTTCTCGCCGAGCACGCCGGCTTCGGCCGCGTGTCGCTGGCCAGTGTGCTGGCGGGCACCCTGGTGGCCTACGGGGCCTTCGCCGTCCTGCTGGCGATCACCGCTGCGGTGGCCAAGTCGATGGGTCTCGAGACCGATCTGACGACGAACGAGTGGCGAGGCCTCGGCGCGGTGGGCGGTGCCGTGGTCGCCGCCGTGCTGCTCGTGTGCTACCTCTTCGGGGGCTACGTCGCCGGCCGGATGGCCCGGCGGGCCGGGGCGACGAACGGGCTCATGGTGTTCGTGCTCGGAGTTGTGGTCGCGGCAGGCGTCGCCGGGCTGGTGAACGTCTTCACCGACGGTGACGAGATCGTCGGCAACCTGCGCAACGTCGGCGTCCCCACCTCGGCCGACGAGTGGCGCGACATCGGCACGGTCGCCGGCATCGGCTCGCTCGTCGCCATGCTCCTCGGCTCAGTGGTCGGCGGGGCGCTGGGCGAGCGCTGGCACGCCAAGCTGCTCGCCCGGGCCGCCGACCCCACCGTCGGGCCCGAGGCCGAGGCCCGGGCGGCCGCCGAGCACCACCGCCGGGAGTTGCGCCGGGCCGAGGAGCGGGCTCGTGAGAGCCGCTTGGCGCCGGTCGACACCGAGCCCGGGCTCACTGCCATCAGCGATGCCGGCGACACGGCCTCCGTCGACGGGCGCTTCGAGCGCGCGCCCCTCGCCTACCCGACTCCGTCTGCCAGCGCCACGACGGTCGACGACGACGAGGCCGCCGTCGATCCGCCCCACGGCCGCCGGCGGCACCGCATCCGCTCGTAGGACAAGGAACCGCGCCCGGCAGCGCGGCGACCTGGCCCGCTCCCGCGCTCGCCCTCCCTCAGCCGAACCGGGCCCGGAGGGCGAGGTAGGCGGCCAGTCGCTCGGCCAGGCGCGCTCCCTCGTCGACGGCAAGGCCGCCCCGTGCCTCGCGGCCCGAGCACGCGGACTCGGCGATGGCGGCGAGCGCCCGCACCCCGTCCCCTGCGGGCGGGATGATGGCGCCGTAGCCCACCAGCAGCCGGGCGACGGCGTCGACGGACGAACCCGGCGACACCGGGATGTCGGCCTTCGCCGCCACCTCCCACAGCGCGGCCTGGAGCCGAAGATGGACCCCCTCCCACGTCTCCGGCAGCCGACGCGGCACCCGACCCTGCCGCAGCACGGGGAGCTGCCACGCCTCGCGGCGGGCCACCTCGACCCACCCGCCCTGTTCCCCGGCGGTGGGCACGACCGCAGCGAGGTCGAGCTCGCCGGCGCAGCGAGCAGTCTGGTCGACGTCCTCGAACCGGGTGAGCTGGGAAGCATCCATGTCCCAGATCGTCCTCTCTATCCCGCCCGCCGACCATTGGCAGGAAAGACAAGTTTCGCTAGAATCCTGCCATGGGTCGCAGACGCCGTCACACCGTTGCCGCCGTCATTGCCGACGGCGTCGCCCCCTTCGAGTTGGCCGTTGGGTGCGAGGTGTTCGGCATCGACCGGTCTGAGCTGGTCGACCCCTGGTACCGCTTCCTCGTGTGCGCGTCCACACCGGGCCCGACCCGGACGTCGGTGGGGTTCACCATCGACACCCCCTACGGGCTCGAGGAGGTGCGCAGGGCCGACACGGTCATCGTCCCCGCATGGGGTGTGACCGCGCAGGACGTCCCCGGAGAACTGGTCGACGCGCTGCGAGCCGCCCATCGGCGCGGCGCGCGCCTGCTGTCCGTGTGCTCCGGCGCGTTCGTGCTCGCCGCCACCGGCCTGCTCGACGGGCGGCGGGCCACGACCCACTGGATGTACACCGACCTGCTGGCACAACGTCACCCGGAGATCGACGTCGACCCCCGAGTGCTGTACGTCGACGAGGGCGACGTGATGACGTCGGCCGGCACGGCGGCGGGCATCGACCTGTGCCTCCACGTCGTGCGCCTCGACCACGGAGCCGAGGTCGCCAACGCGGTGGCCCGCCGCATGGTGGTGCCGCCCCATCGCGACGGCGGCCAGGCCCAGTTCGTCGAGGCGCCCGTCGCACCGAGTGCCGGCGACGACCCGCTGGCGACCACGCTCGGGTGGATGCTCGAGCACCTCGACCGGCCCCTCACCGTCGACGACCTGGCCGAGCGCTCCCACATGAGCCCCCGCCACTTCGCCCGTCGCTTCCGTGCCGTCACCGGAACCACGCCCCACCAGTGGCTGCTCAGCCAGCGGGTGCTGCTGGCGACGCGGCTGCTCGAGACCACCGACGAACCCGTGGAGCTGGTGGCGTACCGCTGCGGCATGGGCACGGCCGCCAACCTCCGCGCCCATTTCCAGCGCGCCGTGGGCACGTCGCCCCAGTCGTACCGACGCACGTTCCGGCGCGACGAGGCCGTCTGAGCCCGAGCAACGGCGCCCCCGAGCACCTGGGCGACGGTCAGAACCTGGGGAGGTCCTGCACCCGCTGCATCGTCACCGCTGCGATCACGGCGGCCACGGCGGCCAGGCCGAGCACCTGTGCGACCACGGCTGCCGAGCGGCTCTGGCTGCGGCCCCACTCGTACACCACGGCCACGGCTGCGCCGGTGAGGAGCCCACCCACGTGGGCGGCGTTGTCGATCTGTGGCACCACGGCGCCGAGGAAGAGGTTGATGGCGATCAGGCCGCCGATCTGCGAGATGTCCAGCCCTTTGCTGCGGGCGATCACGAAGTAGGCACCGAAGATCCCGAACACCGCTCCCGAGGCCCCGACGGAGAACTGGTGCGGGGAGCTGAAGGTGATGGAGCAGGCCGAGCCCCCGACGGCGGAGAGGGCGTACAAGGCCAGGAACCGGGGCACGCCGAGGACGGCCTCCACCTGCGACCCGAAGATGTACAGGGCGAACATGTTGAAGCCCAGGTGCAGCAGGCCGGCGTGGAGGAACGCCGAGGTGAGCATCCGGTAGTACTCGCCGCTCGCCACCAGCAAGGCGTTGTCGGCGAAGCGGACCTCCAGGTCGCGCCGCGTCAGGCCGAGCAGGAAGACGGCCACGTTGGCCGCCAGCAGCACCGTGCAGGCGACGCCTCCCGCCACCGCGCCGCCGCGGGCGAACGTCACCCGCTTGACCTGGCGCATCTCGGTCCTGGCCTCGTGGACGCAGGTCGGGCAGTGGTGTCCCACCGGGGCCTCGATCATGCAGTCGGGGCAGATCGGTCGCCCGCAGCGCGTGCAGCTCGCCCCCGTGACACGGGTGGTGTGCCGGTAACAGGTGGGTGAAGCCATGGCGGATGGTGCCACCGATCCGCCCGGATGGAGGAGTCGTGCGTCCGCGAGAGTCGGCGCCGACCGCTCCCCCCTCAGGTCGTGCCGTCTCCAGCGGGGGGCGGCGCCCAGCCCAGCAGCTCGCCGTGCACCGACCACAGCGCGACGTACGCGGCGTGCAGCTCGGCGCGAGCGGCGTCCATCGCCTCGGCGGGGACGGGGGCGTTGTCCCAGCGCCCGCGCATCCGCTTCGGCACGGTGAACGCTTCCAGATCCTGGGACGCCTTGCGCAGGCGCCCGTGGCTGCGGCGCAACCGCTCGGCCTCCTCCTCGCCCAGCTCCTGGGGTTGGCGATCGCCGGGCGTGGCCACCGTCCTTGTCTACCCGTCTCGGCGACAGGGCGGCCACCGGCGGGACGGTTTCGCAGCCGGACGGACCGCTCCGCTAGGGTGGGCGTCGACACAGCACATCGTGTGCCTGGCTCCTGTGACCGCCAGGCACCCCCTCAGCCGCAGGCGGAACTGCGTGGCGAGGGCCCGGTGCCCCGTCCCCGACCTCACCAACGCCTTGTCGCGTGCGTGTGCGGCGCCGGACGGAGCTGACAAAAAAGGACCATCCTGTGCCCAGTTGCGCCCGTCTCCACGCCCGTCGCCGTCCCCGCCGGTTCGTCAAGCTCAGACGGCTCGGCTTCGCCGGCCTGACCGGCCTCGTGGCCCTGCCCTTGGCGTCCAATGGCCCCGTGCGGGCGGTGGACACCGCCACGGGGCAGGTCCTCACGCTGGGCACCGCCCCCAACCTCGGCGTGGCGGCCGGTCGACCGGTGACTGCCATGGCCCGGACCGCCACCGGCAAGGGGTACTGGCTGGCGGCGTCCGACGGCGGCGTCTACGCCTTCGGCGACGCCCCGTTCCTCGGGACCGCTCCTGGCGCCCTGCGCCAACCCATCGTCGACATGGCGGCCTCGAAATCCGGCCTCGGCTACTGGCTCGCAGGCCAGGACGGAGGGATCTTCGCGTTCGGCGACGCCTCGTACGCCGGCTCGCTGGGCGATCTGCGGCTGAACGCCTCGATCGTCGGCGTGGCGCCCACGGCGTCCGGCAAGGGGTACTGGCTCGCCGCCCAGGACGGCGGCGTCTTCGCCTTCGGCGACGCCGTGTTCCTCGGCTCGGCCGGTGCGACACCCCTGAACGCCCCCATCGTCGGCATCTCGGCCACGCCCTCGGGGAACGGCTACCGGCTGCTGGCCCGTGACGGCGGCGTGTTCGCCTACGGCGACGCCGGGTTCGCGGGCTCGCCGCTGGGCCGGGGTGGACCCTTCGTCGACCTGACCACGTCGGTGGACGGCGCCGGCTACTGGGTGGCGGCCAACGACGGTTCGGTCAGCAGCTTCGGGTCGGCGGCGGCGCCCGCCAACGCCCTGCCGACGGCCAGCAACGCACCGGTGACGGCCATGGAGGCCACACCCTCGGGCGACGGTGTGTGGATGGCCACCGGCGGCGAGGCCATCGGCGACTTCGGCGTCACGTGCTACGCCCTGCAGGGCACGACCTCGAGCGGAGCCCCGGTGTCGAAGGACATAGTCGCCGTCGACCCCCGCTCGATCCCCCTCGGCAGCGAGATCTTCGTCGGCGGCCTGGGCGTGAAGCGGGCGCTCGACACCGGCGGCGCCATCAAGGGTCGCCGGCTCGACATCTGGAACCCGTCGAGCGCCTTCTGCCGCGAGTTCGGCCTGCGCCGCCTCACCGCCTACCTCGTCGAGTAGCGGCGGAGGCGGCTCGGCCTACGGCGTCACCTCGTCGATCGGCGCACGGGCCTCGCTGCGGGCCCGCACCCGCACGACCTTGTTGGTGGCGTTGAGGAACGCACGTGCGGACGCCTCCACCACGTCGGTGGAGACGCCGCGCCCGGAGACCTTCACCCCGTCGGCGTCGAGCTGCACGATGACGTCCCCGAGGGCGTCGACGCCGCCGGTGACCGAGGAGACGTTGAAGTCCGTGAGCCGTGCGTCGATGCCGGTGGCCGCCTTGATGGCCTGACAGGCGGCGTCGATCATGCCGTCGCCGTCGGCGGTGGCCTCGGTCTTCTCGCCGTCGCGCATGAGCACGACGCGGGCCCGCGGCACACCGACGGTGCCGCCGGTCACCTCCAGCGACTCGAGCGTGAACGCCGGCTGGGCACCCACGCCGCCGATCTCCTCGGCCACGATGGCCTCGAGGTCGGCCTCGGTGAGCTGGACCTTGCGGTCGGCCAGCTCCTTGAAACGGGTGAAGGCGGCGTTGAGCGCGTCGCCCTGGACGTGCAGGCCCATCTTCTCCAGCGTGTCACTGAAGGCATGGCGACCGGAGTGCTTCCCCAGCACGATCTGGCTGCCCTGCTGCCCCACCGAGGACGCGTCGATGATCTCGTACGTGCTGGCGTTGGCGAGGACGCCGTGCTGGTGGATGCCCGATTCGTGCACGAAGGCGTTGCGACCGACAACCGCCTTGTTGAACTGGACGGGATAGCCGGTGAGACGGCTCACGAGGCGGCTGGTGCGGGCCAGCTCCTCGGTGCGCACGCCGACCTCGATGCCGGGGAACTGGTCGGCGCGGATGCGCACGGCCATGACGACCTCCTCGAGGGCGGCGTTGCCGGCCCGTTCGCCCAGTCCGTTCACGCACACCTCGACCTGACGGGCCCCGGCCTGGACACCGGCGAGCGAGTTGGCGGTGGCCAGCCCGAGGTCGTTGTGGCAGTGGGTCGACGTGACGTAGTCCCCCGTGATGTTGCGGCGCACGTACTGGATCAGTGCGCCGAAGTCCCACGGGATGCCGTAGCCGACGGTGTCGGGGATGTTCAGCGTCGTGGCGCCGGCGTCGACGGCCGCCTGCAGGACCTCCATCATGAAGTCGAGGGGCGTGCGGGTGGCGTCCTGGGGACTGAACTCGACGTCGTCGGTGTGCTCGCGCGCCCGGGCGACACCCGACCTCGTCTCGGCCAGCACCTGGGCGGGCGTCATCTTCAGCATGTGCTCCATGTGATTGGGGCTGGTCGAGATGAACACGTGGATGCGGGCGCGCTCGGCGTGGCGCACGGCGTCCCAGCACCGGTCGACGTCGGCCCGGTGGGTACGCGAGAGCCCGGCGATGACCGGGCCCTGCACCGTCTTGGCGATGGTCTCCACCGCCTCGAAGTCGCCCTGGCTGGCGACCGGGAAGCCGGCCTCGATGTAGTCCACGCCCAGCCGGGCAAGCTGCTCGGCGATCTCCAGCTTCTCGGCCACGTCGAGCGAGATGCCCGGCGACTGCTCGCCGTCGCGCAGCGTGGTGTCGAAGATGATCAGTCGCTCGGCCATCGGTGTTCCTTTCGGATTCGGTGAAGGAAACGCGGGAAACAAAAAACCTCCTGGCCCGAAGGCGCAGGAGGCGAAGCGAGCCCCGGGAAGGGAGCTCGCTCTACGTAAGCAGGAGGGTGGTGCGGACGAAGGCGTGCATGAACGCCCATGGTGGCAAAACTCGGTCTCCTCGTCAAGCTACGGTTGCTCCCATGGTGCGCAGATCGTTCCGGCTCGGGCTGCGCCTCGGTCTGCTGGCCGGCGTGCTGGTCGCGGTGGTGAAGGTCATGCAGTCGCGGCGGTCCACGCGCGAGGGGGCGACGTGGCCGCCCGTGCAGCCGGAACCCTTCTCCGTGGAGCCTCCGGCGCCCACCGTCACCGAGCGCATGCGCGACGAGGGCGACGCCGTCCGCCCGATCGTCCCGCCGACACCGAGTCCTCCCCCTCCCGCGCCCGGGTCCCCCTCCTCGTCCTCCGAACCGACGCCGGCGTCATCGCCCACTCCCGGGCCGGGGCCGTCGTCGACAGCGGATGCGGCGGCGCCGTCGACTGCCGGGTCGACGCCTTCCGCGCCGTCCGCTCGACCGTCCGCGCCCCCTGCCCCCGACCAGCCCGGGCCGGGGCCGTCGCCCACTACCGCGCCGGGGCGGTCGTCGACAGCGGGTGCGGGGGCGGCCGCGCCTTCGGCGACGCCCGGGCCGTCCACACCGTCCGCTCGACTGTTCGCGCCGCCTGCCGCCGACCAGCCCGGCCCGCCTCATTCGGCTGCGCCGTCCGCGGCGACCCCACCGGCGCCCCGACCGGCTGCGGCAACGCCGCCCGCCGCGCCACCCGCGCCACCGGCGCCGCCCGCGAGGCCCGCCGTTCCACCCGCGCCGCCCGCCTCACCCGCTCCACCTTCGCCTCGGACCGACCCCGCCGCCGCTCGGCCGGCGTCCGCGTCACCAGCTTCGGAGCGGGAGAGGCCGGCGGCCGAACCGGTGCAAGGGGTCCCCCCGATGACGCCGGCTCCGGAAGGGGGCGGAGCGGGCTCGGCAGCGTTGTCTGGGCCGGAGCCATCCGCAGCACCGGTCGCGGCCGCCGGTCCGGTCGCCCGGAAGGCCACGACACCGGCCGCCAGCGCAACGGCCAAGCAGGCGCCCGCCAAGAAGGCGGCGGCCGACAAGGTGCCCGCCAAGAAGGCGGCGTCCAGGAAGGCGGCGGCTCGCGAGGCACCGAGCCCGCCCGCCGCACCGGGCACCGCCTCGCCGGCCGCGTCGCCGCCGGCGAAGACGCGGGTCCGCAAGGCTCGCCGTCGCCCGTGGGTCGAGGCGCTGGGAATGGAAACGCCCACGTCCCACCCGGTCAAGGCGAAGCTGTCCAGCATGCTGTACCACCTGCCCGGCATGGCATTCTACGAGCGCACCCGCCCCGACCGCTGCTACGTCGACGCGGCGGCAGCCGAGGCCGACGGGTTCACCCGAGCCAAGCGCTGACGCCCGTCGTCGCAGCGGCTCGCGCCTTCCCCTCAGAGGGTGACCGACCGGACGTCGAGGATGCCGGGGGCCGCCCGTAGCTCGTCGATCCCGTCGGCGGGGAGCGGGGTGTCGATGCCGAGCACCATCAGCGCGGTGTCGCCCGCCGGCGAGCGGCCGAGCGTCATGTTGCCCACGTTGACGCCGGCGGCGGCGACCACGGCCGTCACCAGCGCCAGCATGCCGACCCGGTCGTCGTTGCGGACCACCAGCATGTGCCGTCCGGGCGGGAGGTCGACGGCGTGGTCGTCCACCATCACGATCCGCGGCTCGCCCCGCAGCCCCGTCAGGGTGCCCGCCACCGAGTGCTCTCCACCCCGCAGGGTGACGAGGTTCACGTGGTTCTGGGCTGCGGACGTCTTCGACTCCCGCCACGTGAGACCGCGCTCGGCCGCCAACTGCGGCGCGTTCACGTACGACACCGGGTCGAGGTTGGAGCCGGCCGAGAGCAGGCCCTTCAGCACCGACAGGGTCAGGAGGGACGTGTCGTAGTCGGCCAGCGCACCCTGGTACTCGACGTCGAGTTGCGGCGGCGTCCCCTCGTTGAGGGACCCGAACATCGCCCCCAGGCGCTCGGCCAGGGGCAGGTAGGGACGAACCGACTCCGACGCCTCGGCTGCGCTCACGTTCACGGCGAAGGGGACGAACTCGCCGGCCAGCGCCAGAAGCACCTGCTCGGCGATCGTCACACCGGCCTTGTCCTGGGCCTCCGCCGTGCTTGCCCCGAGGTGCGGCGTCACCGTGACGTGCTCCAATTCGAACAGTGGCGACTCGGTGGTCGGCTCGGTGGCGAACACGTCGAGCCCTGCGCTGGCGACCGTGCCCGAGGCGATGGCGTCGGCCAGGGCGGCCTCGTCGACGATCCCGCCGCGCGCGGTGTTCACCAGGCGGAGGCCGGGCTTCGCCTTGGCCAGGAGGTCGGCGCCCACCATGCCGACGGTCTCCGGCGTCTTCGACACGTGGATGGTGAGGAAGTCCGCCTGCGAGACGAGCTCCTCGAGGGATCCCGTGAGCCCGATGCCGAGCTGGCGGGCCCGGTCCTGCGACACGAACGGGTCGTAGGCGATGAGTCGCATACCGAAGGCGAGCGCCCGTTGGGCCACGAGGGTGCCGATGCGACCGAGGCCGATGACCCCGAGCGTCTTGCCGTACAGCTCGACACCCTCCCAGCGGCTGCGTTCCCACCGGCCCTGCTTGAGGGCGGCGCTGGCCTGGGGGATGTTGCGCGCCTGCGCCAGGAGCAGGGCCATGGTGTGCTCCGCCGCCGACAGCACGTTGGACTGCGGGGCGTTGACCACCATCACGCCGCGCCGCGTGGCCGCCAGCACGTCGACGTTGTCGAGCCCGATGCCCGCCCGCCCGACGACCACCAGATCGGAGCCGGCGTCGAGCACGTCGGCCGTGACCTGCGTGGCCGAGCGGATGACGAGCGCAGCGGCGCCAGGGACGGCCTGCACCAGCCCGGCCGGATCGAGGTCGAGCCGTTCGTCGACCTGGTGGCCCGCGTCGGCCATCATGTCGAGCCCGCGCTGGGCGAGTTGCTCGGTGATGAGGATGCGCGCCATCAGGTGTGGGGAACCTTCTCCGGTCCTTTGTTGCGGTACAGGCGGACGAACTCGGTGAGCTGCGCCGGCTCGACGTCGGTGCACAGTAGGCGCCGCCCCCAGGCCGTGGCCGCAACCTTGCCGCCGAGCGAGGCGCGGGGCACGACGAGCACGTCGTCGGGATAGCGGTCGAACGGCTTGCGGACAGCGGCCAGCTCCTGCTCGCCGAGGTCGGGCCGGTACCACACGGTGACGTACCCGTGCTCCAGGGCGTGGACAATCCTGAAATCGGTGGGCACGTCATCGCCGCCGCTGTAATCCCCTGACACCGCCGCTTCCGGCGTGTGATTGCCGCCGGCCGGAGGGTCCACCTCGTAGGAGGCCGGAGGCACGTGCTTCTGCCCGGTGGACGACGTCTTGTCGGCCTTCGTGTCGTAGGTGCACGAGCCGGCCGTGAGCCGTTTCGTGGCCGCCTCCTCGTGCTTGGTGTTCACCACCACGATTGCGCCCACGACCAGGACGACCAGCGCGATCGCGCCGGCGATGGCGGCCCTGGTGATCGCCGCCTTGCGCCTGCGGGCCCGCTGCGCTGCCTCCAGCCGCTCCGCCCGCGTGAGCTTCGGCCCCCCTGCCGCCGGCGGCGGCGTGCCGGGAGGCGCCGGCGTTCCCGCAGAGCTCGCCGGGGATCCGGCTCCCGCCCGGGCGGCCGCCCCGGGTGGGCGCTTGGCGGGCGGGCGCTTCTTGCCCTTCGACCTGGACGCCTTCGCGCCTTTCCCGCCCGCCACCGTCCTCAGCCGGCCAGAAGCTTGGCGATGCGGGTGACGCCCTCGGCGAGGTCGTCGTCGCCAAGGGCGTAGGACAACCGCATGTAGCCGGGAGCGCCGAACGCCTCGCCCGGAACCAGGGCCACCTTGGCCTCGTCGAGGATGACCTCGGCCAGCTCGAGCGTGGTCTGCGGCGTCCGTGCCCCGATCTCGCGGCCGAGTACCCCGGAGAACGAGGGAAAGGCGTAGAACGCCCCCTCGGGCTCGGCGCACTCGATCCCGGGGATGTCCCGGAGCATCTCCAGCATCCGGCGGCGGCGGCGGTCGTAGGTGGCGCGCATCTCGTGCACGGCGGAGAGGTCGCCGGTGACGGCAGCCAGCGCGGCCCGCTGGGACACGTTGGCGACGTTCGACGTGGCGTGGGACTGGAGGTTGGCGGCGGCCGAGATGACGTCGGCGGGCCCGACCATCCACCCCACGCGCCAGCCGGTCATCGCGTAGGTCTTCGCCACCCCGTTCACCACGACGCACCGGTCGGCCAGCTCGGGGACGACGACGGGCATCGAGTGGTGCTGCGCATCGCCGTACACGAGGTGCTCGTAGATCTCGTCGGTCATGACCCAGAGACCGTGCTCGGCCGCCCAGCGGCCCACCGCCTCGACCTCGGATCGGCGGTACACCGCCCCGGTCGGGTTGGAGGGGGACACGAACAGCAGCATCTTCGTGCGCTCGGTGCGGGCCGCCTCGAGCTGGTCGACGGTGGTACGGAAGCCGGTCGTCTCGTCGGTGGGCACGACCACGCTTGAACCGCCGGCCAGGGCGATGGCCTCCGGGTAGGTGGTCCAGTACGGCGCGGGGAGGAGCACCTCGTCGCCGTCGTCGAGCAGCGTGGCGCACGTGTTGTACACGGCGTGCTTGCCGCCGTTGGTAACGAGGACCTGGTTGGGCTTCACCTCGAGCCCCGAGTCGCGCCTGGTCTTGTCGGCGACCGCCTGGCGGAGCTCCGGGAGACCGGCGGCCGGCGTGTACCGGTGGTTCTTCGGGTCGCGGCACGCCTCGGCGGCCGCGTCGACGATGTGCGCGGGGGTGGGGAAGTCGGGCTCCCCCGCCCCGAAACCGATCACGTCCTCACCGGCCGCCTTGAGGGCCTTCGCCTTGGCGTCGATGGCGAGTGTCGCGGACTCCGTGACGGCGGCCACGCGTGCGGAGATGCGTCCCATGGCGCCATGCTGTCACAGTGAGCACCCAGTCCCCAGCCGACATACGCATCCCCACCACGCTGCTTCCCGCCGACGGGCGGTTCGGCTGCGGCCCCTCCAAGGTGCGCCCCGACGCCGTCTCGGCGCTGGCCGGCGCCGCACCCTCGTACCTGGGCACGAGCCACCGCCAGGCGGGCGTCCGGTCGGTGGTCGGGCGCCTGCGCGAGGGCATTGCCTCCTTGTTCGACGCCCCCGACGGCTACGAGGTCGTCCTCGGAAACGGGGGCGCCACGACGTTCTGGGACGTGGCCACGTTCTGCCTCATCGGCCGACGCAGCCAGCACCTTTCCTTCGGCGAGTTCTCGTCCAAGTTCGCAGCAGCGGCGGCCGCCGCACCGCACCTCGAGGCGCCCGAGGTCATCTCGTCGCCGGCCGGGACGCACCCGCTCCCCGAGGCCCGAGTCGACATCGACCTCTACGCGCTGACGCACAACGAGACGTCCACCGGTGTGTCGATGCCGATCGCCAGGCCCGACGGCGCGCCGGGCGGCTCGCTGGTCGCCGTCGACGCCACGTCGGCGGCGGGCGGCCTGCGCGTCGACGCCACCCAGGTGGATGCCTATTACTTCGCCCCCCAGAAGTGCTTCGCGTCCGACGGCGGGCTGTGGACCGTCCTGCTCTCCCCCGCGGCCGTGGAACGCGTGGAGGTGCTGGCCCGCGCCGGGCGCTGGGTGCCGGCGTCGCTCGACCTGCGGATCGCCCTCGAGAACTCCCGGCTCGATCAGACCTACAACACCCCGGCCCTGGCGACGCTGTTCCTCTTCGCCGAGCAGGTCCAGTGGATGCTCGACAACGGAGGCCTCGAGTGGGCCGCATCCCGGTGTGACCGCTCCGCGGAGTACCTCTACGGCTGGGCGGAGGCGTCGCCCTACGCGTCGCCGTTCGTGGCCAAGCCGGCGGAGCGCAGCCACGTGGTGGGCACCATCGACCTCGACGCCGGCGTCGACGCCACCGCCGTCACCAAAGCCCTCCGCGCCAACGGCATCCTCGACACCGAGCCCTACCGCAAGCTCGGCCGCAACCAGCTCCGCGTCGCCATGTTCCCGGCCATCGACCCCGAGGACGTCGCCGCCCTCACCCGGTGCATCGACCACGTCGTCGCTGCCCTCACCTGACCCCCACTCCCGAGGAAATAACTCGCCATTTTGGCGAGCTATTTCCTCGAAAGAGCGAGCGCACGACGGACGGTGGCCGCCACCTCCTCGGGACACGTGCGGAGGTCCTCCCAGGTGAAGCGGTACACGTCCCAGCCGGCGAGCTGCGCTTCCCGATCCCGGCGGCGGTCCACCTCGAAGTCCCGCTCCCGGGTGTGCCAGCGGCGGCTGTCGGCTTCGATGATGATCCGCTGGCCGGGATAGGCGAAGTCCACCCTGCCCTGGGTCTGCCGGTCCCACGGAAGCTCGTGCTCCCTGACGGGGATCGGCAACCCGTTCTCACGCAGGACGAGCTTGAGCCGGCGCTCCAGGGTGCTCGGAGCGGGGACCCGACCCCCCGTGCGGGCTTCCAGCAACGCGGCGAGCCGGCGCAGGCCGCGCTTGCCCGGCCGCCGCAGCTCCTCGAGGCAGCGCCTGACGTCGTCGACGGAGCACGATCGGGTCGCGAACGCCGAGTCGAGGGCCGCCCGCAGCCTGGCCGGGCGCGTCCCGGCAGCCAGGTCGCAGAACGTCCTGGCCACCGTCGTGACGGGAAGCCCGTCCACGACCGTGCGGTGGTGCAGGCCGAGGTCCGTGGACTGGCGAAGACGACCGGCGCGCAGGTGCTGGTGGTCGCCATGTTTCACGGTCACAGTTACTGAGCCTGGCGGAAAGGTGTCGAGACCGTGGAGCGCGGCGGCGGCCTCGTGCGAAACCACCGCTTCCGGGCCGGCTTGGAGACACGCAGCCATCAGGTCCCGCCTCCAGGACGGGGCTGCGCCCGGCAGGGAGTACACGCCGGGCGCGACGAACAGCCACCTGCGGGCCTGCAACCTCCGCTCCATCGTCTTCGGCGAGACGCCCAGCCCCGCCGCCTGGTCCCGCGTGAACAGCAGATACTGTCCGGCAGCCAGCTCGGCCACCGCGTCGTCCACCACGGACGTGTCCTCTCCTCGTCGTTTCCGAGGACTCCGGAGTAAATAACTCGCCAGAATGGCGAGCTATTTACTCGAGGTCGAGCTGGGAGGGAAGAGGTGGTGCGGTGATGGGACGTTAGCCGCCGCTGACGTCCTCCGGACGCTGCCTGCCGGCGGAGATGAAGGGCATCATGGCCCGCAGTTCGGCGCCCACCTTCTCGATGGGGTGGTCCTTGCCGGCGGCGCGGAGGGCTTCGAAGTTGGGACGACCGGCCTTGTTCTCGGCGATCCACTCCTCGGCGAACTTGCCGCTGCGGATCTCGTCGAGGATCTTGCGCATCTCGGCCTTGACGCCGTCGTTGATGATGCGCGGACCCCGGGTGACGTCGCCGTACTCGGCCGTGTCGGAGATGGAGAAGCGCATGCCGGCGATGCCGTTCTCGTACATGAGATCGACGATCAGCTTGAGCTCGTGGAGGCACTCGAAGTAGGCGGACTCGGGCTGGTAGCCGGCACCGACCAGGGTCTCGTAACCGGCCATCACCAGTGCCGTGAGGCCGCCGCACAGCACGACCTGCTCGCCGAACAGGTCGGTCTCCGTCTCCTCGTCGAAGGTGGTCTCCAGCACGCCGGCCCTGGTGGCGCCGATGGCGTGGGCGTAGGACAGGGCGAGGTCTCGAGCCTTCCCCGACGCGTCCTGGGAGACGGCGATCAGCGCCGGCACGCCCCCGCCCTCCGTATACGTGCGACGCACCAGGTGGCCGGGGCCCTTGGGCGCCACCATGGCCGAGTCGACACCGGGTGGCGGGGTGATCAGGTTGAAGCGGATGTTGAAGCCGTGGGCGAAGAAGATGGCGTCGCCCTCGGACAGGTTGGGGGCGATCGACTCGTCGTAAACCGACTTCTGCTCGGTGTCGGGCAGGAGGATCATGACGAGGTCGGCCTCGGCGGTGGCGTCCGCCACGGTTCGGACCGGTAGGCCCGCCGCCTCGGCCTTGGCCCACGACGAGGACCCGTTGCGGAGGCCGACCCGCACGTCGATCCCGGAGTCCTTGAGGTTCAGGGCGTGGGCGTGCCCTTGCGACCCGTAGCCGATGACGGCGACCTTGCGGCTGCCGATCAGCCCGGCGTCGGCGTCGTTCTCGTAGGAGATCTTGGCGACCAATGTCAGCCCACCTTCCCGCTCACGCTGCGCAGGCGCGGTGCCTGCCGCTCCAGCTTGGGCAGCGCCACCCGACCGGTGCGCTGCACTTCGACGATCCCGTAGGGTCGCATCAGCTCCTCGAAGTCGTCGACCTTGGCCGGCGTGCCGGCCATCATGACGGTGAGCTGGTCGGCGCCCACGTCGACGATCTTGCCCTCGAACACCTGCACGAGCTCGATCACCTGACCGCGGGATCCGCCGGCGCCGGCCCGCACGGTGCACAGCACCAGCTCACGCTCGACCGACTCGTCGGGGTCGAGCTCGTTGATCTTCACCACGTTGATGAGCTTGAACAGCTGCTTGGTGATCTGCTCGAGCGGCTTGGACTCGACGTCGACCACGATGGTGATCCGGCTGAACCGCTCGTCGTCGGTGGGCGCCACCGCCAGCGAGTAGATGTTGAACCCGCGGCGGGCGAACAGCCCGGCGATGCGAGTGAGAACGCCGGCCTTGTTCTCCACCAGCACCGACAGGGTGTGGTGGGCGGGGCGAACCGCGGCCGGGCTCACCGGCCGCCCTCCCCGTGCGCCGGGTCGACGATGATGTCGTCGTTGGAGTGCCCCGCAGCCACCATCGGGTACACCTTCTCCGAGGAGTCGGTTCGGAAGTCGATGACGACCGGTCGGTCGTCGATCGAGTTCGCCTTCTCGATGGCGGGAAGGACCTCCTCCGGGCGCTCGACCCGCAGGCCCACGCAGCCCATCGCCTCCGCCCACTTCACGTAGTCCGGCAGGTCCGGTGACAGGTAGACCTCCGAGTACCGCTCCTCGTAGAACATCTCCTGCCACTGCCGCACCATGCCGAGGTAGGCGTTGTTGAGGATGGCGATCTTGACGGGGATCCGCTCGGCCGCCGCCGTCACCAGCTCCTGGGCCGTCATCTGGAAGCACCCGTCGCCGTCGACGGCCCACACCATGCGGTCGGGCATGCCGACCTTGGCGCCGATGGCCGCCGGCACGGCGAAGCCCATTGTGCCGAGGCCCCCGGAGTTGACCCAGGTGTAGGGATGGTCGAACTTCCAGTGCTGGGACGTCCACATCTGGTGCTGGCCAACGCCCGACACGACGATGCAGTCGTCGGGTGTGGCGTCGCGGAGCTGCTCGATGACGTACTGCGGCTTCAGCGCCCCGCCCTCGTCGAAGGACTGCTCGTAGTGGAGCGGGTACTCCTGCTGCCACCGCCGCAGCTGCGCCATCCACTCGCTGCGGTCGGACTGCGAGTCGGCCCCGCCCATGGCCTCGACCGCCTTCACCAGCTCGGTGATGACCTGGCGGCAGTCACCCACGATGGGGACGTCGGGGCGGCGGACCTTGCCGAGCTCGGCCGGGTCGATGTCGACGTGGATGATCTTGGCCTCGGGGGCGAACGACGGCACCTTGCCAGTGACGCGGTCGTCGAAGCGGGAGCCGAGGGCGATCAGCAGATCGGACTTCTGCATGGCGGTGACGGCCGTGTAGTTGCCGTGCATGCCGGGCATGCCGAGGCACAGCTCGTGGCGGTCGGGGAAGGCGCCGCGGGCCATCAGCGTGGTCACGACGGGGATGCCGGTCATCTCGGCCAGCGCCCGCAGTCCCTCGGCCGCACGTGCCTTGAGGATGCCACCGCCGGCGTAGATGACGGGGCGGCGGCTGTCGGCGATGAGCCTGGCCGCCTCCTTGATCATGCGCGGGTGGCCGACCGTGTTCGGCTTGTACCCAGGCAGGTCGACGCTGTCGGGCCAGTACCAGTCCATCGTCTGCATGCTCACGTCCTTGGGGACGTCGATGAGCACGGGCCCCGGGCGGCCGGTGGTGGCGATGTGGAACGCCTCGCGGACGATGCGGGGGATGTCCTGGGCGTCCATCACGAGCCAGTTGTGCTTGGTGACCGACATGGTGATGCCGGTGGTGTCGCACTCCTGGAAGGCGTCGCTGCCGATGGCGACCGACGGGACCTGGCCGGTGACGCACACCATCGGGATGGAGTCCATGTAGGCGTCGCAGAGCGGGGTGACGATGTTGGTGGCCGCAGGGCCGCTCGTGACCATGGCCACGCCGGGGCGGCCGGTGACGTGGGCGTAGCCCTCGGCCATGTGCCCGGCCCCCTGCTCGTGGCGGACGAGGATGTGGCGGATGGTCGAGTCGATGATGGGGTCGTAGACGGGGAGGATGGCCCCGCCCGGGAGGCCGAACATGACCTCCACGCCTTCCATCTCGAGGCTCTTGATGAGGGCCTGGGCCCCGGTCATCTTCATGGTCGTCTGCGCCTTCTGGGTCGGTGTCGGGGGCGATTCGTGGTCTGGAACGAAAACGACCTCCCGGCTGGGAGGTCGTGACGCACGCGCGGAGAGACGGCGTGCGTTAGGTGGCTACGAGGATTCGGGTCGCGGACACAGTGCGGACAGTGTTGCACCTGCGGGCAGTGAACGGCAAGCAGGGCACGCCGGCTCCGCCCTCTCCCGGTCTTCGCCGCGTTCCGGCGACCCTTCGGGCCGGCTCCTCGGCGGCGCCGTGGAGGTGTGTGCCTGGCCGTGACCCCGGCGCGGTGGGTGGTCCCTACGCTGCCGTCGATGCCGCCAATGCCGCCGGTCGCCTCGGCCGTCCTTCTCTTCCTGGTCGTCTCCACCCTGTCGTGCTCGAGCGACGCCACGCCGGCGCAGGCGGGCCACGGCGCCCGGCCGCCCGGGGCCCGTTATGTGGTCGTCGCCGCCAGCGACGCCGTCGGGTACGGCGCCGACGACCCGGCCTTGGACGCATGGCCGGAGGTGCTGCGGCGCACTGCGCTTCCCCGCGATGCCAGGCTCGTGAACCTCGGGATCCCGGGCGCCACCGTCGCCGTGGCCCTCGAACAGGAGCTGGCGGCCGCGCTGGCCGAGCAGCCCGACGTCGCCCTCGTGTGGCTGAGCGTCAACGATCTGGTGGCACAGGTACCGCCCGCGGTCTACGAGCAGCAGCTGGCGACGCTCGTGGGCGCCCTCCGCCGGGGCGGTGCGACCCGTGTGCTCGTCGGGAACACGCCGCCGCTCGAGCGCCTCCCCATCTTCTCCACGTTCGACGCCGACCCGGACCACGTCGACCCGGCGCTTCCGCACCCCGAGGTGGTGAAGGCGGCGGTGGACGCCTACAACGCCGCCATCGGGCGCGTGGCTGCCGCCGAGGGCGCCGAGGTGGTCGACCTCCACGCCGCCGGCAGCGCCGCCCACACGGCCGGGTACGGCCACTCGCTCATCAGCGAGGACGGCTTCCACCCGAGCACCGCCGGCCACCGCGCCGTCGCCAGCGCGTTCTCGATGGCGCTCCGCTCATAGACCGTGGGACGCGCATATTGCAATGCCGGATCGCCCGAAGTTTCCTTTTCCCGGCAAACCTGCCACAACCGAAATAGGCGTCTAGTGTGTCGTCGCCAAGACCGGCCGAGCCGACATGACGCCGACCCGGCTTCACGAAAGGTGGCATGCATGCACATATCGAGTGGGGGACCAGTACGAAGGGCGGGCAGAGCCGTTCTGGCAGTACTTGCATTCGGGTTGCCGGCGACCGTCCTGCTGGCGCCACCGGCCTCTGCGGCGCCAGGCGCGCTCGACACCACCTTCGACACGGACGGCAAGCAGACCGTCGACTTCAGCTTCACCGACGTGGCCAACGACGTCGCCGTCCAGCCCGACGGGAAGGTCGTACTCGCGGGATTCGATGACGGCGGAAACGCCGACTTCGCAGTGGCCCGGTTGAACGCGGACGGCAGCCTCGACACGACGTTCAACGACATCGCGTCGCCGACAGCCTACACCGGCGACGGTCGCCAGTCGTTCACGTTCGGCGCCGGGACCTTCGGCGGCGTGGAGCGGGCGAACGCGGTGGCCCTGCAAGCGGACGGGAAGATCGTGGTCGCAGGATTCACCGACGTCGGCGACAACTTCGCGGTCGCTCGGCTGAACGCCAACGGCACACTCGACACCACCTTCGATACGGACGGCAAGGCGACGGTCGACTACGGGTTCGACGACCAGGCCACCGATGTGCTGATCCAGCCCGACGGCAAGATCGTGCTCGTCGGCTTCGACGACGGCGGGAGCGCGAACTTCGCCGTGGCGCGGCTCAACGCCGACGGCAGCCTCGACACCTCCTTCGACACCGATGGCAAGATGGAGGTCACGTTCGGCAGCGTCGACATGCCGCAGGCCGGCGTCCTCCAGGCAGACGGGAAGATCATCGCCGCCGGGTTCACCGATGCCAACGCCGACAGGGACTTCGCCGCCATCCGGGTGAACACCAACGGATCGATCGACACCTCGTTCGATACCGACGGCAAGCAGACCGTCGACTTCAGCTACGACGACACGGCCACCGATGTGGCGATCCAGCCGGGCGGCAAGATCGTGCTCGCCGGCTTCGACGACGGTGGCAACGCCGACTTCGCCGCCGCCCGCCTCAACACCGACGGCACGCTGGACACCACCTTCAACGACATTGCGTCACCCACCGTCTACACGGGTGACGGACGGGTCTCCTTCACCTTCGGCGCCGGCATCTCCGGTGGTGTGGAGAAGGCCCAGGCCATGGTCATCCAGCCCGACGGCAAGATCGTCCTCGCCGGCACCACAGATGCTGGTGGCGGCACCGGGCCCAACAACTTCGCACTCGGCCGCCTCACCGCCAGCGGTGCGCTGGACACCACCTTCGACACCGACGGCAAGGTGATCACCGACCTCGGCGGAGACGACCAGGCCTATGGGGTCGCGCTCCAGGCCGACGGGAAGATCGTCGCGGTCGGGACGACCGCCGACAACTTCGCGGCGGCGCGCTACTTCGGCGACCCGGCGATCTCCATCGGCGACGCCAGCGTCGCCGAAGGTGACTTCGGCGCAGTGAACCTCACGTTCACCGTGACGCTCAGCACCTCCAACACCGCCACGACGGTCAACTTCGCCACCGCCAACGGAAGCGCGACCGCAGGCGCCGACTATGCGGCCACGTCCGGCACGCTCAGCTTCGCCGCCGGCGAGACGTCGAAGCTGATCAACGTCTCTGTCGTCCCGGACGGCATCGACGAGGCCAACGAGACCCTCGTGGTCAACCTCACCAGCCCCGTCAACGGCGTGCTGTCGGACGCCCAGGGCACGGGCACCATCGCCGACGACGACGGGGATCCCGGCTACTGGCTGGTGGCCTCCGACGGCGGCATCTTCGCCTTCAACGTGCCCTTCTCGGGCTCGACCGGGGCGATCACGCTCAACAAGCCGATCGTGGGCATGGCGGCCGATCCCGACGGCAAGGGCTACTGGCTGGTGGCCTCCGACGGCGGCATCTTCGCCTTCGACGCCCCCTTCTTCGGCTCCACCGGTGCGCTGAAGCTCAACCAGCCCATCGTGGGCATGGCGGCGACGCCGAGCGGCAAGGGCTACTTCCTGGTGGCCTCCGACGGCGGCATCTTCGCCTTCGGCGACGCCGTGTTCAAGGGCTCCACGGGCGCCACCAAGCTCAACAAGCCCATCGTGGGCATGGCCACCGATCCTGACGGCAGCGGCTACTTCCTGGTGGCCTCCGACGGCGGCATCTTCGCATTCGACGCCGTGTTCAAGGGCTCCACCGGCGCCCTGAAGCTGAACAAGCCCATCGTGGGCATGGCCACCAACACCTAGTCCACCCGGTTCCCGAGCATGACCACGATGGCCCCGGCTCCGACAAAGGAGCCGGGGCCATCGCTGTGTCCTGGGGAACTCGCGGACAGCCTTCCTCGTCCGCAACGTGACACGGGATGTCGTCAACCGGGAAAAGAAGGGTTGCGGCCTCGTTCGGCCGGAGGGCGACCCCGGCCGCTGAACGCAGCTACGGCTCGGTGACCGCTCCCCGCTCGGCGCCGGTGACCAGGCGGGCGTACTTGGCCAGCACGCCGGTGGTGTAGCGCGGCTCGGGCAGCTTCCATTCCAACCGCCTGGCGGCCAGCTCGGCCTCGTCGACCACCAGGTCGATGGAGCGGGCGGGAACATCGATGACGATGCGGTCGCCGTCGCGGACGAAGGCGATGGGCCCGCCGTCCACCGCCTCGGGAGCGACGTGGCCGATACAGAACCCGTGGGTCCCGCCGGAGAAGCGGCCGTCGGTGAGCAGGGCGCAGTCGCCGCCCCGGCCGGCACCCTTCATGGCCCCCGTGACGGCGAGCATCTCCCGCATCCCGGGCCCTCCCTTGGGTCCCTCGTAGCGGATGACGATGACGCAGCCGGGCTCGATGGCGCCGGCCAGCACGGCATCGAGAGCGGCCTGCTCGCCGTCGAAGACCCGAGCCGGCCCCTCGAAGCGGGCCACGTCGATGCCCGCCACCTTGACGACCGAGCCGTTCGGCGCGAGCGAGCCGGCCAGCACGGCGATGCCCCCGTCGGCGTGGAGAGGAGCCGTGAGCGGATGGATCACGGCGCCGTCGGGCGCCGGGGGGTCGAGGTCGTCGAGGTTCTCGGCCATCGTGCGCCCGGTGACGGTGAGACAGTCACCGTGGAGCAGCCCCGCCTCGAGCAGGACCCGCAGCACCACGGGGACGCCCCCCACCCCGTCGACGTCGACCATGTGGTACCGGCCGTGAGGCTTGGTGTCGGCGATGTGCGGCGTGCGGCGCCCGACCCGGTTGAAGTCCTCGAGCGTCAGCTCGACCCGGGCCTCGTTGGCGATGGCCAGCAGGTGCAGCACCGCATTGGTGGAACCTCCGAGGGCCATCACCACGGCGATGGCGTTCTCGAACGCCTCCTTCGTCAGGATGTGGCGCGGCCGGATGCCGGCGTCGAGCAGCCCCACCACCGCCTGGCCGGATCGACGGGCGAAGTCCTCGCAGCGGTCGTCCACGGCGGGCACCGACGCACTGCCCGGGAGGGACATGCCGAGGGCCTCCCCCACCGCCGCCATGGTGTTGGCCGTGAACATGCCGGCGCAGCTGCCGATGGTGGGACAGGCGTGGCGCTCGATGAGGGACAGCTCCTCGTCGGTCAGCGATCCCGCCGCCCGGGCCCCCACGGCCTCGAACACGCTGACGATGTCGAGGCTGCGCTGGGCCGGATCGCCCGGGATGTGCCCGGGCAGGATCGATCCCCCGTAGAGGAACACCGACGGCAGGTTGAGGCGCGCTGCCGCCATCAGCATCCCCGGGAGCGACTTGTCGCACCCGGCCAGGGTGACCATGGCGTCGAACCGCTCGGCGTGCATCATCGTCTCGACCGAGTCGGTGATCACCTCACGGCTCACCAGTGACGCCCGCATTCCCTCGTGGCCCATCGAGATGCCGTCGCTCACGGCGATGGTCATGAACTCGATGGGAAAGCCACCGGCCGCCCGCACGCCCTCCTTGGCCAGCCGGGCGAGGTTCGCGAGCGGCATGTTGCACGGGGTGACCTCGTTCCATGAGGACGCCACGCCCACCTGCGGCTTGTCGAAGTCGTCGTCCGTCATGCCGATGGCGCGCAGCATGGCGCGTGCCGGCGCCCGCTCGAAGCCGTCGGTGACCTGCCGGGAGCGAGGGCGGTTGTCGACCGTCATGACGCCGAGATTACGGCGCCCGCCGCCGGTGGATGGAACCGTTTCCGCGATCAGCCGGGCGTGAGCGAGAAGAGGACGTCGCTCGACGTGCCGGCGAAGCTGACCACGCCGAAGCTCCCACGAGTGTCGTCGTCCTGGCGGACCACCAGACGCCTGGCCGTCGACACCCACATCGTCTGCTTCGACGTGGACGCCACGTCGCCGGTGAGCGTGAGCGTCGCTTCCACCACCAACGCCGGGACCCGCTCGGTGCCGACGGTCAGGTCCTCGTTGCGCAGCGCCCGGAAGGCGGTGTCGACCGTCGTCTTTCCGTCGGTGGAGACGGCCCGCCACGACCACGTGCGCCCGGGGGACGCGTCGCCCGGGAGGGCGAGGCCGGGCGGCGACGGGCGCACCTCCTTGTCGAGTCCCTGGTCGGCGAGGCGCAGCGACACGAGGAGGGCGTCTCCGCCGGCCAGGCGGAGCACCTGCTCGGTGGTGCGGCCGAACCCTGTGCGCACGCTCCGCTGGTCGGTGCCCGACGGCGGGTCGACGGTGAGGAGCACCTCGCCGTTGCGCTCCTGGGTCCCGCCGAGGGAGGTCGTGAACCGGCCGGTGCTGGCGTAGCGGTACGTGCCCGGCGTGGCGAACGTGAGGCCCGGCGCCGGCTCGGTGCGCGTCGTGGTCGTGTACCCGTTCGTGGTCGTCGTGGTGGCTGCGCTCCGAGCGGCGCCCGTCGTGGACGTCGCAGCCGTCGTGCTCGTCTCCTCGCCCACCATGGTGGGCACGGTGGTGGATGCGGGCCCCGATGCACGGTCGGCGCCTCCGCCTCCACCTCCGCCGCACGCCGCGGTCAGCAGGGCCGCCAGCCCGATGGCGGCACAGCGCGGGCCTGTGCGCGTCATCCGGCTGCGGCCCGCTCCCGCAGCAGGGCGGTGACCGCCTTGCCGTCCGCCTTGCCGCCGCTGGCCCGCATCACCTGGCCCACGAAGAACCCGGTCACCTTGGCGTCCCCGGCCTTGAACCGCTCCCACTCGGCCGGGTGGCCGGCAATGGCAGCGTCGACGGCGCCGGCGAGGGCGTCGGACGCCATCGCCTCGAACCCCCGCGCCGCCGCGATCGCCTCGGGGTCACCACCGGAGGTGAGCAGCTCGGCCAGCACCTGCTTGGCCTGCGTGGCCGTGAGGAGACCCTGGTCCTCGAGGAGGAGCAGCTTGGTGAAGGCGGCCGGGTCCAGGCGGCGGGCGGCGTCGATCTCGGCGGCCACCTCGTTGACGGCCCGGTTGACGGCACGGCGACCGTCGGCCCTGGCCGAGACGGCGGCGAGCACGAGGGTGTCGAGGTCGAGCTCGACGACGGTGGCGGCCAGGGCGTTGTCGACGCCGGCCGCCTCCGACACGCGGGCCCGGCGGGCCGCCGGGAGCATGGGGATCGCCGCCTGCACGCGGTCGCGCCAGGCGTCGTCGGGAGCGAGGGGGACGAGGTCGGGTTCCGGGAAGTACCGGTAGTCGTAGGCCTCCTCCTTGGAGCGGCCGGAGATCGTGCGGCCCTGGTCCTCGTTCCAGTGCCGGGTCTCCTGCACGACCCGTTCACCGGTCTCGAGCAGGTCCCACTGGCGGGCCGCCTCGTGCTCGATGGCCCGGGCCAGCGACCGCAGCGAGTTCAGGTTCTTGATCTCGCACCGGGTCCCCAGCGCGTCGCTCCCCGCCGGGCGCACCGACACGTTGGCGTCGACCCGGAGGGAACCCTCCTCCATCTTCCCGTCGCTGGCGCCGGTGGTGACCAGGATGGCGCGCAGCTCGCGCACGTAATCGACGGCCTGCTCGGCGGAGCGGATGTCGGGCCGGCTCACGATCTCCACCAGGGGGACGCCGGCCCGGTTGTAGTCCACCAGCGAGTGGTCGGCACCATGGATCCGCCCGCCCCCGCCACCGACGTGCGAGCTCTTCCCGGTGTCCTCCTCCATGTGGGCCCGCTCGATGCCCACCACCGAACCGTCGGGCAGGTCGAGGTGACCGTCGACGTTGATCGGCTGGTCGTACTGGCTGACCTGGTAGTCCTTCGGCATGTCCGGATAGAAGTAGTTCTTGCGGTGGAAGATGCTCGGCCGCACCTCGCAGGACAGCGCCAGGCCCACGGCCATGGCGTACTCGACGGCCTGGCGGTTGAGCACGGGGAGCGACCCCGGGAGTCCGAGACACACCGGGCACACGTTGGTGTTGGGCTCGTCGCCGAATGCGTTGCGGCACCCGCAGAACAGCTTCGTCGCCGTGCGCAGCTCGCAGTGGACCTCCAACCCCACGACGATGTCGTAGGGCCGGGTCCGGCCGGTGGCGACGTCAGCCATGGGCCGCCTCCAGGGCTGCCGCCACCCGGAACATGACCGGCTCGCCGAGGGCGGGTGCCATCACCTGCACGCCGACGGGCATCCCGTCGTCGCCTGTGCCGTAGGGGACGGTGATGGCGGGGTGGCCGGCCAGGTTCGAGGGGATGGTGCACACGTCGCTCATGTACATGGCGAGGGGATCCGCCGTCTTGGCGCCGAGGGTGAAGGCGGTGGTCGGCGCGGTGGGCGACAGCAGGACGTCGAACTCCTGGTAGGCGGCGTCGAAATCCCGGATGATCAGCGTGCGGACCCGCTGGGCCTGCCCGTAGTAGGCGTCGTAGTAGCCGGCCGAGAGGGCGTAGGTGCCGAGCATGATCCGGCGCTTCACCTCGGGCCCGAAGCCGGCCCCCCGTGTCGCCGCGTTCATGCCGGCCACGTCGGCTCCGTCGACCCGCAGCCCGTAGCGGACGCCGTCGTAGCGCGCCAGGTTGCTGGACGCCTCGGCCGGGGCGATGAGGTAGTACGCGGCGAGGCCGTGGACGGCGGCGGGCAGCGAGACCTCGTCGACCTTGGCCCCGGCGGCGGACAAGGCGTCGGCAGCGGCGCGCACCTGTGCCTCCACGTCGGCGTCGACACCCTGGACGAGCTCGCGCACGACCCCCACGCGCAGGCCGTCGACCCCGCTTGACAGCCCGGCGCTCACCGCCGCGGCAGGGCCCGGGTTCGAAGTGGAATCCATCGGGTCGTGGCCGGCGACGACCTCCAGCAGGAGGGCGGCGTCGGCGACGGTGGCGGCGAAGGGACCGATCTGGTCGAGCGACGACGCGAACGCCACCAACCCGTACCGGCTCACCGCCCCGTAGGTGGGCTTCACGCCGATGACACCACAGAACGCGGCGGGCTGACGGATGGACCCACCGGTGTCGGAGCCGAGGGCGAGCGGCGCGAAGCCGGCGGCGACCGCCGCCGCGCTTCCCCCGCTCGAACCGCCGGGCACCCGCCCCGTGTCGAGTGGGTTGCGGGTGGGGCCGAAGGCCGAGTTCTCCGTGGACGAGCCCATGGCGAACTCGTCGAGGTTGGTCTTGCCCACGACCACGGCGCCCGCCGCCGCGAGGCGCTCCACGACGGTGGCGTCATACGGGGGGCGCCAGCCCTCGAGGATGCGACTGCTGCACGTCGTGGGCAGGCCGCGCGTGCACAGATTGTCCTTGAGGGCGACGGGGACGCCGGCGAGAGGGCCGGGGTCGTCTCCCGCCGCCACCCGGAGGTCCAGGGCGTCGGCGGCGGCCCGGGCCTCGTCGGCCAGGACGGCGTTGAAGGCATGGACCTCGCCCTCCCGCACCGCGATCCGACCCAGCACGTCCTCCACCACCTGGCGGGCGGAGCGCTGGCCGGCGCGTACGGCGGCCGCGGTGTCGACCGCTGTGGCGTACGGCGGGATCACCGGGACGGCCCCTGACGGCGCGGCGGCGCCGGGTGCGGACGCACGCCGTTCACGGCTCCTCGCCCAGGATGGATGGGACCCGGAAGCGACCGTGCTCGGCCTCGGGCGCCATGGCCAGGACCTCGTCCCGGTCGAGGCTGGGCCGCACGTCGTCGGGGCGAAGGACGTTCTCCAGCGGGAGGGGATGGGCGGTGGGCGGCACGCCGGCGGTGTCGAGGGCGGCCACGCCGGCGGCATGGTCGAGCACAGCGCCGAGGTCGACGACCAGCCGCTCGACCTCCTCGGCGGTGAGGTCGAGCCGGGCCAGCTGGGCCACGTGGGCCACGTCGGCCGGGGTGATTCGATCGGTCACGAAGACGGAGCCTAGGGGTTGGGAGAGCTACGGCGAGGGCCGTGGCGGCGCAGTGACGCAGGTGACGAAGGCGACGGTGCGGCGCTCGATCTCCGCGGCGTCGTGGTCGAGTGTGGCCACGTGGAAGCTGCGCTCGAGGTCGACACGCTCGACCGGCCCCGAGACGCGCTCGGCCAGGACGTCGCTGGACCGGGGCGGCACCACATGGTCCTGGCGGCTGGTGAACAGGAGCAGGGGGCAGGCGATCCGCTCGAGCTGCCGTTCGAGCCGCCCGACGGCCTCGAGCAGCGACAGCATCGGCGCCACCGGGAGCTGGGAGTACGCCGGCTCGCGCCCTCCGGGGCGGGCGATGTCGGCACCGATGGCGGGCAGCATGTCGGCCCCATTGTCGAGCCAGTCACGCAGGAGGTCGAGGAAGGACCCGGCCGGCGGCTCGATGTAGGGGTTGAGGCACACCACCCCGGCCACGTCGGCGCGGATGGTCGCCAACCAGCAGGCCAGGGTCCCGCCCATCGACAGCCCCGCCACCACGACCCGCTCGCACCGGGCGGCCAGCGCCTCGTAGGACCGCCCGACGGCATTCGTCCAGTCCTCCCATCCCACGCCCGCCAGGTCGGCGACCGTGGTCCCGTGCCCTGGGAGGAGCGGCGCCTCCACGGCGTGGCCGGCGGCGGCCAGGGCGTACGACAGGTCGCGCACCGAGGCCGGCGTGCCGGTGATGCCGTGCAGGACGAGGACCCCGTGCGGCCCGCCGGGCACCGAGAGGGCGGCCGCTCCTTCCATGGTGGGACCGGGCATCACGGTACCGTAGCGACACCGGTACGGGGAACGAGGGGCGCTATCGTGCGCCGTTCGAATGACTCCCGAGGAGACGCCGGTGGCCGAGACCCATCCCTTCCTGAGCGACGAGTGGATCGCCGCCGCGAGGGTGATCCGCGAGGAGTTCAAGGACCAGGTTCCCGCCGGCGAGCACGCCGTCAAGCTCAACCAGGTCATCACCGACGTGCCCTTCGGCGACGGCACACTCAACGCCCACCTCGACACCTCCGGCGGGGAGCTGGAGATGGAGACGGGCCATCTCGAGGAGGCCGACGTCGCCATCACCCTCGACTACGAGACGGCGCGGGCCGTGTTCCTCGATCCCCAGAGCGCCATCCAGCACTTCATGGCCGGGAAGATCAAGGTCCAGGGCGACATGACCAAGCTGCTGGCCGTGGTGCAGGCGCCGCCGGAGTCGCTGGCCGGCGAGGCGCAACGGCGCATCGCGGCGATCACGGCCTGACCACCCGCTTCGCATCCCGGGCCCGGACGCGGCGGGCGCCCGGCCCAGGGGAAGGCCGGGCGTCGACGCCACGAATGACCCAAGGGGGCGGGCGAGCACCGGTAGCGGCTGGGGGATCGCCACCTCGACAAGCGCCACCCCCGTGGGCCTGTTCGAAGGTCATTCTCCGGGCGCGGGGGTGCGGTGTCGAGAACCATCCGCGAAATGACCCACTCTGACTAGTCCGCCCGGATCATCCGGTCAGCGGACGTACAGGAACACCCCCGTGTTGCGGGCGACCTTCACGCCGGCGACCGGGTCGGTGAGGAACACCGTCTGGCCGTGCGGCCGCCCGCCCGTGCCGCTCACCTGGAGACCGGCGGCCTGGAGGGCGGCGGTGGCCTCGGCCACCGACTTTCCGGTGACGTCGGGAACGGGCACGGTGTCGGGGCCCTTGGAGACGTTGACCGTGACGACGGAATCGCGGTCGACGGCCCTGCCCACACCGGGCTTGGTCGACACGACCAGCCCCTTGTCGACGTCGGAGCTGAACACGTCCGCCTGCTGCGGCTTCAGCCCCGCAGCGGTGAGCGCGGCAGCCGCCTCGTCGTACGTCTTGCCCGTCACGTCGGGGATCTCGCGCGGGGCCGGGCCGCTCGACACCGTGAGGACGATCTCGCTCCCCTTGGGCAGCACGCCGGTTGGCGACCAGGCGAGCACGACGCCCTTCACCTTCTCCTCGTCGGGCTGGGCCACCGCCTTCGGGACGAAGCCGGCATCCTTCAGGCGCTGCTCGGCCGTGGTCTGGTCGGTGCCCGTGAGGTCGGGGACACCCCGGGGCTGCGGTCCCTTGGACAGGACGACGGTCACCGACTCGCCTTCGCGGCGGCTGGCCAGCGGCGACGGGTCCTGCTCGACCACGTGGTCGGGCGCCACCGCCTCGTCGAATCGTGCCTCGCCCAGCTTGATCCTGAACTTCTCGTCGGCGACCTCGGAACGGGCCTCGGCCACGGTCTTGCCCCGCAACGACGGCACCGGGTGCTTCGGGATCCGGGCCTCCGAGATGGCGTACGCGCTGACCACGCCGAGCAGCAGGACGAACAGTGCGAGGACGGCCCACGGCCACCACCGCCGGCGACGACGGGCGGCAGGCAGCAGCAGGTCGCCGCCGCCGGCCGGCGCCTCCGCCTCGTCGTCCGACGGGCGGGGCACGACTCCGAGCTCGGTGATGTCGCTGGCAGGACCCGGGAGCACGAGGGTGGCATCCGGCGAAGACCGTTGCCGCAGGGGCAGCCCGCCGGGAGCGGGGAGCTCGCGGGCCGCCCGCTCGAGGCCGTCGACGAGCTGTCGGGCGTCGAGGCGCTCGGAGGGCTCGGGAGCGGTGGCTTCGACGACGACAGGGCCGAGCGGGCCGAGGGCGGCGGCTGGCTCGAGCCGGGCGTTGACCCTCGCCATCAGCGTGGCGATGGTGGTGTCGGCCGAGAACGGCACCCGTCCGGTGACGGCCTCGACCAGAACGAGGGCCAGCGAGTACACGTCGGCCTTGCCGTCGACGGACAGCCCCTGCGCCTGCTCGGGCGAGGCGTACCGGGCCGTCCCCAGGATTGCCCCCGCCGGCTCCGTCCAGGCCGCCTCGGCCAGGGCTCGGGCCAGCCCGAAGTCGGCGATGCACAACCGGCCTTCGTCGTCGAAGAGCAGGTTGGCAGGCTTGATGTCCCGGTGCACGAGGCCCCGCCGGTGGGCGTAGTCGAGGCCGCGCGCCGCCTCCAACCCAACCAGCAGGGCCTGCGAGGGGGACAGCAGGTGGCCGGCGTCGAGCATGTCGCGCAGGCTTCCGCCCCCCAGGTGCTCGAGCACGAGGAACGGGCCGTCTGGGGACTCGCCCCAGTCGAACACCCGCATGGCGTTGGGGTGGTTGAGGGCGGCCGCCTGCTGCGCCTCGGCCCGGAACCGGCGCAGGAACGAGTCGTCCTCGGCGAGGGCGGGGTGGAGGACCTTGACCGCCACCTGCCTGCGTAACGTGACGTCCTCGGCCAGGAAGACCTGCGCGGACGCCCCGGTTCCGATCGGGGTCAGGAGGCGGTAGCGCCCCCCGAGGACGCGACCGACGTGGTCGGCCATGCTCGACGTGGCCACGCCCCGAGGCTAGCGGTTGCGCCCGCCGTTCCCGGGGACACCCCGTGGCGCGGTCGACGCTGGCCCCGAGGCACCGTCGGTCATGGGCTGGACAACAATGGGCCCCGTGATCCCAGCCGCCGGTCCCGCCCGCGTCTTCACCGTGCGCCGGGTCGTGTCGTCGGTGCTGCTGGCCATCGCCTTCAGCGGGCTCGTCGTGGCGTTCATGATGCACGACGACACCCCGAACCCCCGCCTGCGCCCCCGGGCCGTCGGCGTGGTGTCGCCCGAGCCCGACAGCCTGCAGCTGCGCCAGACCGAGATCTTCGCCGAGCTCGACAAGTCGTACAAGGGCACGCTGGCGGTGAACGGGACGGTCATCCCCGACGACCAGCTGGACATCATCGAGGGGCTCAACCGGTACTCGTTCACCCCCGGCGACGGGCACGAGATCGACGAGCTGCCGCCGGGACGCAACTGCGCGGTGATCAGCTTCGATCTGGCCGTCAACCCCGGCGGCGACCCCGGCAGCTTCCGGTGGTGCTTCAACGTCTCCTGACGAAAACCGACCGCTCCCGAGTAAATAACTCGCCGAATCGGCGAGTCATTTACTCGGGTGTGGGGGTTTCCGGCGGGGGCGGGAGCTGGCCGGTCTCCAGCAGGTGCTCCAAGGCGGCCTCGTCGATCACGCGGATGCCCAGCTCGGCCGCCTTGGTGATCTTGGCGGCACCGGGCGCGTCGCCGGCGACGACGGCCGTCGTCTTCTTCGACACGCTGCCCGGCGCCTTGCCGCCCCGGGCCTTGATCGCCTCCTCGGCCGCCTCCCGTGGCCAGCGCACCAGCGTGCCGGTGACGACGAGCGAGACGCCGGCCAGCACCTGTGGCACCTCGGGATCGCCGGGCCCCTCGAAGTTGACGCCGGCGGCACGGAGCTTGTCGACGAGCGCCTGATTGCGGTCGGTGTCGAAGAAGGTGCGGACGCTGGCTGCGATGGTGGGGCCGATGCCCTCGACAGCGGCGAGTTCCTCGACGGGCGCGGCGATGATGCGGTCCAGGTGGCCGAACGCCCTGGCCAGCACCTGCGATCCCGTGCCGCCCAGGTGCGGGACGGCCAGGCCGGCGAGGAGATTGGCGAGCGGGCGGCCCTTGGAGTCCTCGATGGCCTTGCCCAGGTTGGCCACCGACGTCTCACCGAAGCGGTCGATGGCCCGGACGCGCTCGAGGTCGATGGTGTAGATGTCGCCGGCGTCGGCGATGAGGCCGTGCTCGAGGAACAGCTGCACGGTGCGCTCGCCGAAGCCGGCGATGTCCATGGCCCCCCGTGAGGCGAAGTGCTCGATGCGGCGCGCCCGCTGGGCCGGGCAGTCGACGTTCACGCAGTTGGTGTCGCTGGCCCCTTCCAGCCGCACGAGCGGGCCCCCGCAGCTCGGGCACGTGCTGGGAAAGCGCCACGGCGGCAGGCCCTCGGGCCGCAGCGCCAGGACGGGCCCGACGACCTCGGGGATCACGTCGCCGGCCTTGCGGACGATGACCGTGTCGCCCTCGCGCACGTCCTTGAGCCGCACCTGGTCCTCGTTGTGGAGGGTCGCCACACCCACGGTCGACCCGCCCACGAAGACCGGCTCGAGCGACGCGAACGGCGTGGCCCGGCCGGACGGACCGATCGACACCATGATCTCCTTGAGCAGCGTCGTCCGCTCCTCGGGCGGGAACTTGTAGGCGATCGCCCACCGCGGCGCCTTCGACGTGGCCCCCAGCTCGCTGCGCTGGTCCAGGTCGTCGACCTTCACGACCACCCCGTCGATCTCGTAGTCCAGGTCGTGGCGATGCTGCTGCCAGTGGCCGCAGAACGCGTGGACGTCGTCGAGGGTGCCCTTCACGCGCACCTCCGGGTTCACCGGGAAGCCCGCCGTACGGAGGTACTCCAGCGTGTCGGCGTGGCGGGTGAACGGCCCGACGACCTCGGTGTAGCCGATCTGGTACACCCAGAACCCGAGCTTCCGGCTGGCCGTGATGCGCGCATCCTTCTGGCGCAGCGAGCCGGCGCCGGCGTTGCGCGGATTGGCAAACAGCCGCAGGCCCTCGGCCGCCTGGCGCTCGTTGAGCTCCTCGAACGCCGGGGTCGGCATGTACACCTCTCCCCGCACCTCGAGCACCGGCGGGGGCGGATCGAGGGCCAGGCGCTTGGGCACCACGGCGACCGTGGCCACATTGGCGGTCACGTCCTCGCCGATCCGCCCGTCGCCGCGCGTGGCCGCTCGCACCAGCACGCCGTCCTCGTAGAGCAGGGAGATGGCCACGCCGTCGATCTTCAGCTCGCACACGTAGTCGACGTCGCCCGAGATGAACCGTTCCATCCGCCTGCCCCACGCCACCAGCTCGTCGAGCGACGTGGCGTTGTCGAGCGACATCATCCTGGTGCGGTGCTCGACGGGCGCGAACAGCGCCGACGGCGCGGCGCCGACCTTGCGCGTGGGCGACGCCGCCGTCACCAGCTCGGGATGGGTCTCCTCGATAAGCGCCAGCTCGCGGACCAGGCCGTCGTAGTCGGCGTCGCTGATCTCCGGGTCGTCGAGCTGGTGATACCTGACGTTGTGGTGCTCGATCAGGTCGCGCAGCTCGTCGGCCCGCTCCGCCGGGTTGTCCGAGCAGGTCACGGTCCGAAGGTCTCGCGGTCGTCGGGCGGGGGCGCAGCCGATTCCCTTCGACGCCGGGACGCCCGGGCCGGCGAGCGGCCCGCCTCCTCGACCTGGCGGCGGGTGGCGTCGAGCACGGCGAGGAGCTCCTCGGCCGGTGCCGCCTCCTGGCGGATCGCCAGGCTGTAGCGCTTGAACACGTCCAGATCGACCAGTCGCACGTCTGCCATGCCCGAGATTGTCGCCCACCGCCGGCCTCTGCCAGAGTTCGCCGTCGACCATGACCGTCCAGCGCATCCTTCCCTGGGCCCTACGAGTGGCCTGGGCCGTGCTCCCCTTCACCGCCGGCCCGGCTCTGGGAGACGCCCTCGACCCGCGCAGCAGGCCGGTGCAACTGGTGGCCTCGGTCGTGCTGTGGGCCGTGTGGGGAGCCGTCCTGGCCGCGTCCCTCGTCCCCCACCCGGTCAGCCTGACGATGGTGCGGGGCGCGGCGCCGGCCGCTGTGGCGGCCGCGCTCGCAGCGGCCCTCGACGGGCACGGTTCACCGCTGGCGGTCAGCACGACCGCGCTTGCTACCGGGTTCGCCTTCCTCCCCGAGATCGGGACGCTGTTCGTGAACGGGCCCGCCTATCCCAACGAACGGCGTTTCCTTCTTCGGGCGCCGGCGCCCCTGCTGCTCGGCATGCTGGCCGTGGTGTGGGTGGTGGGACTGGCCGGGCCGGTAATCGGGATGTTGCTCGTCGCCGCCCGGCAGTGGGTGGCCGGCGGCGTCGTGCTGGCGGCCGGCGTCCCGGTCGCCGTCGTCCTGGCACGCGCCGTGCACGGCCTCTCCCGGCGATGGCTCGTGTTCGTCCCGGCCGGGGTCGTGCTCCACGACCCGATCGCGCTGGCCGATCCGGTGCTGTTCCGCCGCCAGCTGATCGTGTCGCTCGGGCCGGCCGACGCCGCCACCCCGGCCCTCGATCTGACCCAGACGGCGCCCGGCCTGGCTCTCGAGCTGGCGCTGAGCGAGGAGGTGCCGATCCTCCGGGCCAAGCCGGGAAAGCGGCTGGGCGAGGCGGCGTCGCCATCTCGCCTGCTCGTCACGCCGACCCGCCCGGGTGCCGTGCTCAGGGAAGCGGTCGAGCGGGGCGTGCCGGTCAGGTGACGACGACGCCGGCGATGTCGTCCCCGGGCGGGAACTGGGGGTCGAGCTGCTCGAGCGTGTCGACCAGGATCTGGCTCACCGCCCAGTTGCGGTACCACTTGCGGTCGGCGGGAACGACGTACCACGGCGCCACGTCGGTCGACGTGCGGACGATGGCCTCCTCGAAGGCGGCCCGGTAGTCGTCCCACAGCGCCCGCTCGTCGAGGTCGGACCGCCGGAACTTCCAGCGCTTGGCCGGCTCGTCGATGCGCGCCTGAAGCCGTTCCGCCTGCTCCTCGCGCGAGATGTGGAGGAACAGCTTGACGGTGGTGGTCCCGGCCGCCGCCAGGTTCCTCTCGAAGTCGTTGATGCCGTCGTAGCGAGGGCGCCAGACGTCCTCGGGCACGAGCCCGTGCACCCGGACGACGAGGACGTCCTCGTAGTGGGACCGGTTGAACACCACGATCTCCCCCTTGGCGGGTGCGTGGCGGTGCACCCGCCACAGGAAGTCGTGGTCGAGCTCCTCGTCGTTCGGGACCCGGAAGGAGACGACCCGCGCTCCGGCTGGATTCAGTCCCCGGAAGACGTGCTTCACGGTGCCGTCCTTGCCGCCCGCGTCGATGGCCTGCAAGACGACGAGCAGTGACCGCCGGTGCTCGGCCCACAGGCGCTCCTGGAGCCCGGCCAGCCGCTCGGAGAGCGCCCCGAACGCCGCCGTCGCCTCTTCCTTCCGCGGTGACCCGCCGGTACCGCCGGGATCGATGCGCCCGAGGTCGAGCTTGGCGCCCGGCCTCACCAGCCACCGGTCGCGTGCGGCCACCCGGGCGCTCAGGCGGCGACCGCGGCGCCGAGGACGCGGTCGTCGTCGTAGAGGACGAGGGTCTGGCCAGGCGCCACCCGCCGCTGGGGCACCTGCCAGCGGACTCCGTCGCCCGACCAGACGGCGGGACTCGCCCGCCCGTGCGCACTGGCCTGGGCCAGCACGGGCGTGCCCGGCGCGACCGGCACGTCGACCCACGACACGGTGTCTGGCGCGATCGCAACGCTTGCATCGGCGAGCTCGGCCGCCGTGCCGACCACGACCGTGGCACTCGCCGTGTCGACGGAGACGGCGTACCGGCGCTGCCCCCCGCCCCCGCCCATCCCCCGCCGCTGGCCGACGGTGACGAGCTCGACGGCCGGAACCGCGCCCACCTCGATGCCAGCGGTGTCGACGAGGCGACCGGCGTGCAGGCCGATGCGGGTGCCGAGGAAGGCCTCGCGCCCGCCGGTGGAGGTGATGAAGCAGACGTCCTGGCTGTCGGGCTTGGCCGCCGTCCCCAGACCGACCTCCGCCGCCCGGGCCCGCACCTCGGACTTGGTGAACTCGCCGACGGGGAGCAGCAGCTTGGACAACTGGGGCTGACCCAGCATGGCCAGCACGTACGACTGATCCTTGGCCACGTCCACGGCCCGGCGAAGCCCGAAGCTGCCTGCGTGGCGCGTGACCCGGGCATGGTGGCCCGTGGCGATGGCATCGAAGCCGAGCGTGAGCGCACGGTCGAGGAAGCGGTCGAACTTGAGGTGGCGGTTGCACTCGATGCAGGGGTTGGGGGTGCGGCCGGCGGCGTGCGCGGCTGCATAGGGCTCGACGACGTGCGTCTCGAAGGCGTCGGTGAAGTTGAAGACGTGGTGGGTCACGCCGAGCCGCTGGGCGGCCCACCGGGCGTCCTCCACGTCGCCCACCGAGCAGCAGCCCGAGTCGCCGGCACCGCCCCACAGCTTCATGGTGGCGCCCACCACGTCGTGGCCCTCGGCCACGAGGAGGGCGGCCGCCACCGACGAGTCGACGCCGCCCGACATCGCCACCAGCACCCGCATCGTCACGTCCCCCGGAGGGCGGCGACCGCCTCGGGGACCGTCTTCAGGGCGAGGTCGATCTCGTCGTCCGTGGTGGTCGCGCCGAGCGAGAGCCGCAGGCTGGCCAGCGCCTGGTCCCGGGGAACTCCCATGGCGGCGAGCACGTGCGAGGGCTCGAGGGCGCCGCTGGCGCACGCCGACCCGGCGGACGCGCAGATTCCGGCGTCGTCGAGCAGCACCAGCAACGCCTCGCTCTCGATGCCGGGAAAGCGGAGGTGGCAGCTCCCGGCGATCCGATTCGCCCGCGCGCCCGTCTCGACGGCGCCGGGCACTGCGCTCAGCAGACCGTCGGCCAGGCGGTCGCGCATCGCCGCCACCCGGGCGTTCGTCGCCTCACGACCCTCGACGGTGGCCTGCATGGCGGCCGCCATGGCGACGATGCCGGCCACGTTGTGGGTACCGCTCCGGCGGTCCCGCTCCTGGCCGCCGCCGTGCAGGATCGGTGCGATCTCGGTCCCGGCCCGCACGACGAGCGCCCCGACACCCTTGGGACCACCGAACTTGTGGGCGCTCACGGCCACGAGGGCGGCGGGCGCCGCGAGGGTGGCGACGTCGAGCCACGGGAAGGCCTGGACGGCGTCGGTGTGGAGAACGGCGTGAGGGGCGAGCCGGCGGACGGCGGCGGCGACCTCGGCCAGCGGCTGGATGATCCCGACCTCGTTGTTGGCCAGCATGACCGACACCACCGACACCGTCTCGTCGAGGGAGGCGACGAGCGCGTCGAGGTCGACCACGCCGTCGGGCCCCACGCCGGTCACCCGGCCGCCGAGGGCGTGGGTCGCGTGCAGGACGGCGTGGTGCTCGACTGCGCTGCACACCGCGGTGCCACCGCGCTTGGCCACGACGCCGGCCAGGGCGAGGTTGTCGGCCTCGGTCCCGCCCCCGGTGAAGACCACCTCGCCCGGCTGGCACCCCAGGGCGGTCGCCACGGTGGCGCGAGCACTGTCCACCGCCGCCCTGGCCGCCCGCGACACCGCGTGGGAGCCCGACGGGTTGCCGAAGTGGTCGGTGAGATACGGGAGCATGGCCTCCAGCGCTTCCGGGCGCAGGGGCGTGGTGGCGGCGTGGTCCAGGTAGGCGAGGGGCGCGGCCATGACCGTCCAGCGTACGGCCCCCGACGAACGCGGCCAGGCGGACAGAGGACGGACGCTACGGGCGGAGGTCGACCACCCGGGTGTCGTCGTGCTCGGCCAGCCTGGCGTCGAGCGTCTTGACGTCGAGCACGATGTACTGCGTGGCGCCGAGGTCGGCATCGAGGTCGGCGAGCATCTTGGGGAGGATGGTGGCGGCGGTGGGCGCCAGGAACACGAGGAGCTCCTCGTAGCCGTCCACGACCCGCAGCTCGGCCTGCCAGGCCGACACCCCGGGATGGCGGTCGAGGATCCGGAGGAACGACGGCTCGCCGGTGTTGACCTGCAGGCGCGGCCCGGGCCGGCCGCACGCCGGGCACGGGCCGGGGTCGAGGGCGCCGTACACGCCCGTCCGAAGCCGGATCAGCACCGACCCGAACCATCCGAGGGCGGTCCAGACGATCTCGCCGTCGGCGCCGGGCGGCACGGCCGTCCCCGACAGCGGGTCGACGATCTGCACGACCTCCGCCTCGGGCCACGTGTGGAGGTCGACGCCTCCCTTGCACTCCCACCACAGCGCCCGAACGCCCGGCGGAGCCCAGGCCCACAGCACCACCGCGCCGCGGGCGGTGAGCACCGCCTGCAGCCGGGAGCGCAGGCCGTCGTCGAGCGGCTGGCCGGCGGCTATGACCAGGCGGACCCGTGACCGCCAGTCGGTGCGGGCGTCGCTGGCATCGTCGACGGTGAGCAGCCGCGCCAGGTCGGCCGGGCGACCGACGACCACCGTCGGGAGCAGCCGGGCGGCGTCGGCGAACCGGGGGACCGGGGGGAGGTGGAAGGTCGACACGCCGTGCTCGCGCGCTCCGAGCACGGTCTGCCAGTACGCCAGGTACGGACCGGCGGGAAGGACGCTGAGTATCACGTCGTCGGTGCGGACGCCGCTGCCGGCCAGCCACTGGGCGCCGATGCGACCGAGGCGCTCCAGGTCGACGACGGACGACCCGAGCGGGACGCCGGCCTGGACGACCCAGTGCAGCGGCTTGTAGCGCCGCTCGAGCTCCTTGCGCGCCTTGATGGCTCGGCGGCCGTTTCCCTTCGGCCAGGGTGGCCGGAGCATGATCGACCCCGGGTCGCCCACGTCCTCCAGCGTCACCGGGTCGACCGTGGCGAGCTCGTCGAGCGTGCGGGGGACCGTTCCGCCGGAGCGGGCGGTGAGACGGGCCCGCTGGGCGGGCGAGTGGGCCGCGACCTCGGAGCGGAGGTACCGGGCCATCGTCTTGTCCCGGCTTCGGCCCATTCGGCCGAAACCCTACCGGGCACAGGCGGGGTCACGGCCGAAGGTAGCTTGCGCGCCCATGCGCTCGCGCCCCGACTCCCTGACGCGATGAGCCGAGTCCGGGTCAGCACGATCATCGACGCCCCGCCCCGGCGGGTGTGGGCGGCGGTGCGCGAGATCCATTCGCACGTCGACTGGATGGAGGACGCCGTCGCCATCCGGTACACGTCCGCCGGCCACGAAGGCGTCGGGACCACGTTCGACTGCGAGACCAAGGTCGGGCCGTTCCGCCTCACCGACCGCATGGAGGTCACCGAGTGGAGCGAGGGCCGGGCCATGGGCATCCGTCACGTGGGCCTGGTTCAGGGAACCGGACGGTTCACGGTGCGCCGCGCCCGCCGGGGCCGCACCCGCTTCACGTGGGACGAGCGCCTGCTCTTCCCGTGGTGGATGGGTGGGGCGCCGGGCTCGATGGTGGCGGCACCCGTGCTCCGACGCATCTGGCGGCGCAACCTGTCGAACCTGAAACGCCGGATCGAGGGGCCTCGGTGCCCGCCGCTCAGTGCAGGTCGCCGGCGATAAGGTCCCTGAGCACCGTGTCGTGGGACGTCCTGTCGGGGTCCACGCTCGTTCCGGCGGAGCACGCCCTACCGGGCCCGCTCCTCAGGGGCGAGGCCCAGGGCGACGGCCAGCTCGGCCAGCCCGGGATCGGGCACGGAGTGGTGCCGCAGAGCGTCGTGAACCAGCTCCTGGGCCCGCTCCCACGGGCCGTCGAGGCCGAGATCGTCGGAGATCCGGAGGAGGGCAAGGGCGGCATCGACGCCGCGCTGGGCGTTGGGCCCTCCCCGCACGGCCCGCTCGGTCGCGCTCTCGAGGAGCCGGCCGACGACGGCGCGCGATCTCGGCGTCCCCACTGCGAACCCGGCGGCGCGCGCCTCGCGGGCCAGCGCGACCGCCCGCTGGTAGTCCGACGGGTCGACGGATCCTTGCTGCGCCAACACCTCGGCCTCCAGGCGGCGGGCCAGCACGAGCTCGGACGGGGCGCGGAGCTCGGGCGGGAAGGGATAGTTCGCCGCCGCCAGCACGTCGATGGTCTTGCGGTGGTCGTCGAAGAGCCGCTCGTATGCGGCCGTGAAGCGCTCGGCCAGCGTCCTGGCCGCGCCCTCGACGATGTGCTCGGCGGCGTCGGGCAGCGCCGACGTGAGGTCGAACTCGCCCGGCCCGAACCCGTCGCTCAGCAGACGCAGCAGCGTCGTCACCGACGCGCCGTGCTGGAATGACCCGCGCAGGAACGACAGAGCGGCGGCGTCGGCCATCGCGTCGGCCCGCCTGGTCGAGCCCAGGACCTCGAGGGCGCCGAGGTGCAGGGCGGCGTAGACGTGCTCGCTCCTCCGCCCGGTGCGCAGGTGGGTGAGCACGACCCTGCCGGAGCACAGCGACACTCCACCGCGGTCGGAGCGGACGTGGTCGAGCACCTTCACGGCGTACGCACCCACCGTGCGCGATGGCGGGCGACGCTCCAGCAGCTCGACGAGAGCCAGGTTGGCGACCGCCCGATCGGCGTCGACGCGTGCGGGAAGGACGTGGCGGTGCCACACGTCGCGGCCGCTTCCCTCCTCGGGCACGTTGCTCTCGGCCTTGTCGAGCACGTCGAGGAACGCCTCCTCCCTCGGATCCTCGCCCAGCTCGGTCAGGTGGTCCATCACCCGCGCCGCGTACCGGAGGATCTGCACGGTCTCCAGGCCGGCCAGATCGTTGAAGAACCAGCCGCACGAGGTGTACATGGCCATGGCGTTGCGCTGCGCCTCGAGCAGGGTGAATGCCTCCACCGGGTCACCGATCACGTGGTCGTCGGCGAACTCCTCGCGGGTCACGGCACCGAGGAAGACCCGGAGGTAGTCGTCGCGGGCAGCCCACGGATTGCGGAGCACCGCGCCGCCGCGCCGGTCGAACACCTCGCCGAGGCGGTCGCGCAGGTCGTCGAGGGCATGGCGCAGCGGCGCCCGCCAGCGCTGCTGCCAGCCGGGCTGCCCGCCGGTCGAGCAGCCGCAGTCCTCCCGCCAGCGACCGACCCCGTGGGCGCACGACCACGAGCTGAGGAACACGTCCACCTCGTGCGCCGGAGGGTTGCGGCGGAGATGGGCGGACACGTTGGTGACCTCGACGCCTCGACCAGGGGCCTCCACGGACAGGGCGTGGGCGGCCAGCCGCTCACCCCATCGCTGGTGGTGCCCGAAGGTCTCGCCGTCGGCCGCGATGGTGACGAGACCGTCATGGCGGTCGTGGGTGACGCGGTCGAGCAGGCCCTGGCTCGACAAGGTCCCGAGCTCGAAGGCGATGGCGTGCGACAACCCGCCGTCGTAGAAGACGACGTCGACGCCCCGGCCCGAGCCGTCGGGGTGCAGCCACCGGTAGGGTCGCGCCGTGTCGACCCGGCCGCCCTCCACGCTCGTCCACGACCGGGGCCCGCTGCCGAGGGGCCGGACCCGCCGGGCCTGCCCGGGGGCGAGGATGGTGAAGGCCACGCCCTCCTCGGCCAGGACGGCCATGACCCGGTCGTCCACCGCCGCCTCGGGCAGCCACATCCCCTCCGCCGGCCGGCCGAACCGGTGCTCGAAGTCGATGAGACCCCATCGCACCTGCGTGCGCATGTCCCGCTCGTTGGCCAGGGGCAGGATGACGTGGCCCCACCCTTGGGCCATCCCGCCGTGCGTTCGGGCGTCGGCCGCGATGATGCGCCCGTACGTCTCGGGGTCGTGCACCTCCAGCCACGACAGCAACGTGGGGCCGACGTCGAAGGAGACGTGCTCGTAGTTGTTGACGATGTCGACCACCCGGCCGGCGTCGTCGAACACCCGTGCCACGCCGTTGGGCCGGTAGCACTCGGCGTCGATCCGGGCGTTCCAGTCGTGGAACGGCGCTGCAGAGGGCTCGCGTGAGAGCTGCTCCGTCCACGGGTTCTCCCGGGGCGGTTGGTAGAAGTGGGCGTGCACCACCAGGCTCGGGGCCATCACCTCGACGGTACCGGCCCTGCTGGCGATCGCGATCCGCCGACGAGGGTCAGCTCTGGGGCACCAGCCAGAGGACGGCGAGGGGCGGGAGGGTGAGCTCGGCGGAGAACGGAAGGCCGTGCCAGGAGGCGTCGGCCGCGTAGACGCTGCCGCTGTTGCCGACACCACTGCCGCCGAACTCGACGGCGTCGGTGTTCACCACCTCGCGCCAGTCACCGCCGCACGGAAGACCGAACCGGTAGCCGTGGCGGACGACGGGCGACAGGTTGGCGATGCAGGCCAGCGGCCGGCCGTCGGCGCCGATGCGCAGGAACGACAGCACGTTGTTCTCCACGTCGCTGGCGTCGATCCACCGGAATCCCTCGGGGCTGTCGTCGCGCTGCCAGAGCTGGGGCAGGTCTTGGTACGCCCGGTTGAGCGACGCCACGAGGCTCTGGACGCCACGGTGGCCGGGGTCGTCGAGCACGTGCCAGTCGAGGGCGTGCTCGTGGGACCACTCGCGTTCCTGGGCGATCTCGCCGCCCATGAACAGCAGCTGCTTGCCCGGATGGGCCCACATCCACGCGAAGAGGGCGCGCAGGTTGGCCAGCCGCTGCCACTTGTCGCCCGGCATCTTCGACACCAGGGCTCCCTTGCCGTGGACGACCTCGTCGTGGCTCAGGGGCAGCACGAAGTTCTCGCTGAAGGCGTAGAGGAGCCCGAAGGTGAGGTCGTTGTGGTGGTAGCGGCGGTGGATGGGATCCTTCGAGAAGTACTGGAGGGTGTCGTGCATCCACCCCATGTTCCACTTGAAGCCGAAGCCGAGGCCGCCCACGTACGTCGGCCGGGACACGGCCGGCCAGGCAGTGGACTCTTCGGCAACCATCATCACGCCGGGATGGGCGCCGTAGACGGCCTCGTTGAGCTCCTTGAGGAACTCGACGGCCTCCAGGTTCTCGCGGCCTCCGAACTTGTTGGGGATCCACTCGCCGTCCTTGCGGGAGTAGTCGAGGTAGAGCATCGATGCCACGGCGTCGACGCGCAGGCCGTCGACGTGGAACTCCTCCAGCCAGAACAGGGCGTTGGCCACCAGGAAGTTACGGACCTCGTGCCGGCCCATGTTGAACACGAGCGTGCCCCAGTCGGGGTGGGCCCCCAGCCGGGGATCCTCGTGCTCGTAGAGGGCGGTGCCGTCGAAGCGGGCCAGGGCCCACTCGTCGCTCGGGAAGTGGGCGGGCACCCAATCGACGAGCACCCCGATGCCCTTGGCGTGCAGGGCGTCGACGAGGAAGCGGAAGTCGTCGGGCGTGCCGAAGCGCGCCGTCGGGGCGTAGTACCCCGACACCTGGTAGCCCCACGACGGGTCGTAGGGATGCTCGGCCACCGGCATGAGCTCCACGTGGGTGAAGCCCATCTCCACCAGATAGTCCGGAAGGCGCTCGGCCAGCTCCCGGTACGAGTAGTACGTGCCGGTGTCGGACTTCCGCCACGAGCCGACGTGCACCTCGTAGATGGAGATCGGTGCGTGGATCTTCTCGGCCTTGTCGCGGGTGGCCATCCAGGCGTCGTCGTTCCAGTCGTGGTGGGACTCGGCGACCATGCTGGCCGTGCCCTCGGCCGGGTGCTGGGCCCGGAACGCCATGGGGTCGGCCTTCAGCGTGAGGTGGCCGGCGGCCGTGTAGATCTCGAACTTGTAGAGGTCGTGGTGGCCGACGCCGGGGATGAACAGCTCCCACACGCCCGAGGAGCCGAGCGAGCGCATCGGGTGGGTGCGGCCGTCCCACTGGTTGAAGTTCCCGACCACCCGCACCGACCGGGCGCTCGGCGCCCATACGGCGAACGCGGTGCCGTGCGCCCCCTCGTGCACGCGGACGTGGGCGCCCAGGGCCCGCCACAGATGGCGGTGGCGGCCCTCTCCGATGAGATGCAGGTCGACGTCGCCGAGGGTGGGCCAGAACCGGTACGGATCGTCGTAGACGTAGGTGGCGTCGGCGTCGTAGCGGGCCTCGAGCTGGTAGGGGCCGGCCTCGGCGGCGAGGGGAGCTTCGAAGACACCCTCCGGCCGGACCTGCACCATGTCGACCGGCTCGCCGCGTTCGAGCAGCATCCGCATCCCCACCGCCCCCGGCCGCCACGCCCGCACGACGCCGTCGTGGGGACCGAGCACCTGGTGTGGGTCGGCCAGCGTCCCCTCCACCAGACGGGCGATCGAGTCGTCCAGAGCACTCCGGGTCTTCACGGGCATGGCATTCTCCTCATTCCTGGGCATCGAGCAGCCTTCGGACCGCCCGCAGCGGGATGTCGACCCACGCCGGGCGGTGGGCCCGTTCGTACAGCACCTCGTACACCGCCTTGTCGAACTCGAACGCAGCGAGCACGGCGGACCGGTCGGGCCCCGCCTCGGGCAGCAAGGCGTCGATGCCCTCGGTGCCGAGGTACCCGCGCAGGAAGGCGAGACGGTTCCGCTGCTCCCACGCCTCACCGAGCGGGGCCAGCCGCTCCTGGTCACCCTGGTCCCGCTCCGACAACGCCACCGCCGTCGCGTACTGGAACGAGCGCAGCATCCCGGCCACGTCCTTGAACGGGGAGGACGGCCGGCGCCGTTCCTCGAGCGGCCGGGCCGGCTCGCCCTCGAAGTCGAGCACGAACCACCCGGCGTCAGTGCGCATCACCTGGCCGAGGTGGTAGTCGCCGTGCACTCGGATGGACGCACCGGGATGGTCGATTGAGCGCAGCCGGTCGACGAACTCCTTGGCCTGCACCGGGTCCACGTCGCCGTCGTCCAGCCTGCTCAGCTGGCTCTCCACGCCGGCCGCCCACGCCGCCGTGTCGCCGTCCGACGCGCCGAACGCCTCGGCCAACGCCAGGTGCAGCGCAGCGGTGACCTGGCCCAGCCGGCCCGCCTCGGCCCCGAGGTCACCCCCGGCGCCTGCTGGGTCGTCCACGCCGGTGGCGTACAGATCGCGTAAGGAGGTGAGCGCCAGCGCCCAGCCCTCGGCACCGCCGGCCAGGTAGTTGACGCACACGGCCAGGTCGACGCCGTCGCGCCGCCAGATGCCGACGGGCGTGGCCACGTGCGAGAAGCCGAGGATGGCGAGGGCGTGCGGGATCTCGACATCGGGGTTGGCGCCGTCGTGCAGGCGCCGGAAGACCTTCAGGACGAGGCGGTCGTCGATCACCAGCGAGGTGTTCGACTGCTCGGCCCCCATAGGGCGAACCAGGGAGCCCTTCTCGCCCGGCGCCACCAGCCCCAGCAACGCCCTGGCGAAGTCGGGGTCGTAGGTCGCGTCGAAGGCGATCTCGTCGCCCACCACACCGATGACGGCCTGGTCGTTCCCGCTGAGGAAGTCCGGAGCAGAGCCGGCCGGGCGGAGGCCGACCACCACCTGGTAGCGCGCTCCACCGGCGTCGGCGAGCAGCCACTCCAGACCGGGCGCCAGCGTCTCGGAGGTGACGACCCTGGCCGTGCTCGGCGCCGCCCCTGCGTACCAGCGCTGTCGCCCAAGGTAGGCGGGGAGCAGGCGCTCGATGACGTCTGTGAAGGTCGTGCTCGTGGCCGGTGTCATCACATGTCCACCAATTGGAACCAGTAGAAGGAGTAGGGATTCAAGGTGATGAAGTAGGGCAGCTCACCGACCCTGGGGAAGGGCACCCGGCCCATCAGCTCGATCGGCGTCTTGCCGGCGAGGCGCTGGAGGGGCAGCTCGGCCGGCTGGGCGAAGCGGGACAGGTTGTTCACGCACAGCACGAGGTCGTCCGGGCTGCACCGCAGGTAGGCCAGCACCGACGGGTTCTCGGTGGGGATTATCTCGAACGACCCCGTGCCGAACAGCGGGTGCTGGCGACGGACCTCGAGCATGCGCCGGGTCCAGTGGAGCTGGGAGCTGGGGTTGCGCTGCTCGGCCTCCACGTTGACGGCCTGGTAGCCGTAGACGGGGTCCATGAGCGGGGGGAGGTACAGCTGGGCGAAGTCGGCCTTGGAGAACCCGCCGTTGCGGTCGGGCGTCCACTGCATCGGCGTGCGCACCGCGTCGCGGTCGTTGAGCCAGATGTTGTCGCCCATGCCGATCTCGTCGCCGTAGTAGAGGCACGGCGACCCTGGCAGGGACAGCACCAGCGCGTGGATGAGCTCCATCTCCGGCCGGCTGTTGTCCAGCAGCGGGGCCAGCCGGCGGCGGATGCCGACGTTCGCGCGCATGCGCGGGTCCGGGGCGTACCAGCCGTACATCGCCGCGCGCTCCTCGGGCGTCACCATCTCGAGGGTCAGCTCGTCGTGGTTGCGCAGGAACGTGCCCCACTGGGTGCCCTGCGGGATGGGCGGGGTGTCGGCGAGCACGTCGATGATCGGCGCCGCCTTCTCCTCGCGCAGCGCGTAGTACAGCCGCGGCATCACCGGGAAGTGGAAGCACATCTGGCACTCGGGCGCCTCGGACGACCCGAAGTAGTC
>DATAIT010000020.1 GCA_036262515.1 Acidimicrobiales bacterium
GGCTGGAGACCAATGAGCGGTGCCGGTGTCCGCAGGCCGCCGCTCAGGTCCGCAGGCGCAGCTGGCGGACACGCTGGAACGCCACGACGAGGTCGAGGGCCCACGGCCACCCGGCGGCCAGGCGAAGGCGAAGGCGGCGACCGCTGTGGGACACCATGGCGGCGCAGTGCAGCAGGCAGTAGCGCAGCCGCTTGGGCTCGGCCCGGGCCAGGTCACCGTCGAGGACCACCAGACGCGTCCACGCCAGCAGGTCGTGGCCGATGAGGGCGGTGGTCATCCAGGCGTGGTTGATGGCGAAGTCGGCCGACGGCAGGTTGGCCAGGCCCGTGTCCTTCAGGTCGCAGATCCGCTTCTCAGCCCGCCCCCGGCCCCGCTGCAGCGCCTCCAGGTAGGCGACGTCGTCGTCACCGAGGTCGGTGATGAAGGCCTGGAAGCGGTGGCCGTCGACGTCGGTGAAGCTCAGCTGAGCGCCCGGATGGGGGTCTTCGCGTCGGGCGACGGCCCGGGTGCCGACCGGCCAGCGGGACAGGTCGACCAGGTCGGTGATCTCGGCCACCTCGGCGCCCTCCCGCTCGTCGATCCCATCGGCTGCGACGGCCGGGCTCCAGCGGGCGGCGGGAACGCCCAGGCAGGCGGTGCGGATCGGCTCGGTCAGGTCGTGGCCGATGGCGAAGCGCACCCCGGCCGCCCGGCAGGCGTCGACGAAGCCATGGGTCAGTCCGGCCGAGTCGGCTCGGGCGATGACCTCGTGGTCGCCCGGGTCCACCGGCAGCTGGGCCAAGGCGAGACCGAGCAGGGCCACGTGGTCCGCCGCGGTGTTGGACCCGGCGTTGCCGGGCCGCAGGATGCCGGCCAGTGCCTCGCCGGTGGCGTCGAGGAAGGCCAACAGGGGATGGAACCCGAAGCCACGCTTGTAGGTGGGCGCTGCGCCCTGCTTGTCGGAGTGCGAGGTGACCAGGGTCCCGTCGAAGTCGATGACGTAGAAGCCGGGATCGGCGCCGGCCGCCCACACCACCCGACGGGCAGCGGCGCGGGCGGTGGCGATGCGCTCCAGCGCGGCGTCGTCGACGGACTCCAGGGTGCGCCACGCCGTCGGGGTGGAGGCGACGCCGGGGAACAGCTCGGGCTGGTTGCGCAGCACGGCCAGGTCGGAGATGGCCTCGCCGCCGTCGGCGATCATGGTGGCCAGGTCGACAAGGACCTGGCCCCGGTCGTGGCCCCGCCGGCGCATCTTGGTCGCCGCCATGGCCGCCGACAGGCCTTCGGTGAGGCCGACCTCGTCGGCCAGGTCGCTCACCAAACGGGCGCCGGCATGGCCGACCACGCCGGTGGCGTCGGCAGAAACCTGGACACGGGGGCGGAGCCGATTACGATTCACCTCGGAAGTGCCCTTCTGGTTGGGGACGAGTGCGGCGTCGACACCCGCAGTTTCCCTTACCAGGAGGGCCTTTTCGCGGACGCGCCCGGTCGGCCAAACCGGCTTGCTGAAAGGTGCGGGTTAGGCGGCGACAGCGACAGCGAGTAGCCGGCCACCACCTCCGAGCCGGCCCGGTGGTCGAACGGCCGGCCGAGGGCGTCTTCGGTGAGCGGGTCCCGGCCCTGGCCGAACAGGGCAGCCAGGTGGGTGGGGTCGACCTGGCCGGCCAGGCCGAGGCCGGCGGCACCCGAGCCGGTCCAGTGCCCGGGCGCCTCGCCCCGGCCAGTGAAGTAGTCCTCGAGTCCGAGGGCAACCTCCTCGGCGTAGTAGCGCCAGCCGGAGGGCGCCATCTTCACCAGGCCCAGCAAATCAGCCCCCCTTGCGCGCAACGTTGCCGAGTTGGAGTGGCACCGGAGGGTGCAGGGGTGTCCAGCAATGAATCCATCGTG
>DATAIT010000021.1 GCA_036262515.1 Acidimicrobiales bacterium
GTTGCGGCGGAGGCCGCCCTTCCGACCACGGGGTGGGAGCGAGAGGTGGCCCGCGGACTGGAGATGGGCCTGCTGGGCGCCGACTCCATCGTCGACCGCACCATCCCGACGTTCAGCCGCGGCGAGCTCCCGCATTACGCCGGCATCAACACGTTCCTCAAGCAGCCGTACGTGGAGGACGTCAGCAGGTGCGGCGAATACGACGTTGCCGTCTTTGGCGCTCCGCACGACTCGGGCACGACCTACCGCCCGGGCACCCGGTTCGGGCCGCAAGGCATGCGCCGCATCTCGGCCCTCTACGGCCCCTATTCGTTCGAACTCGGCGTGGACCTGCGCGAGTCCATCACCATGTGCGACCTCGGCGACGTCTTCACCATCCCGGGCAACATCGAGAAGACCTTCGACCAGATCTCCAAGGCCGTCTCGCACGTCTTCGCCTCGGGCGCCTTCCCCGTTGTCCTGGGCGGCGACCACTCCATCGGGTACCCGACCGTGCGGGGGGTGGCCGAGCACCTGGGCGGCAACCTCGGGATCATCCACTTCGACCGCCACGTCGACACGCAAGAGACCGACCTCGACGAGCGCATGCACACCACGCCGTGGTTCCACGCGACCGACATCCCGAACGTGCCTGCGAAGAACCTGGTGCAGGTGGGCATCGGGGGATGGCAGGCGCCCCGGCCGGGCGTGAAGATCGGCCGCGAGCGGGGCACGACGATCATGACCGTCACCGACTGCGTGGAGATGGGCATCGCGGCGGCGGCCGAGCGGGCCCTCGAGGTGGCCTGGGACGGCGCCGAGGCGGTGTGGCTCAGCTTCGACGTCGACTGCCTCGACGCCGCTTTCGTCCCCGGGACAGGTTGGCCCGAGCCCGGTGGGTTCCTGCCCCGCGAGGTCCTCACGTTCATCCAGCTGGTGGCGGAACGTCCGCTCGCGGGCATCGAGGTCGTCGAGTGCTCGCCGCCGTACGACAACGCCGACATCACGTCCCTCATCGGGACCCGAGTGATCTGCGACACCCTGGGCTGCCTCGTGCGGGCGGGCCACCTACCGAGGAGGCAGTCATGATGCGCACCAGATGGAGCATCGCCACACGGGCCGTCCTCGCCCTCGCGGTCGGCGTGGCCCTGGTGGCCGGCGCCTGCGGCGGTGACGACGACGACACCACGGACTCCGGCGGCACGGCGACCGCGGGCGTCACGATCCGGCTCGGCTTCAGTGCCTGGCCCGGGTGGTTCCCGTGGCAGGTAGCCGACGAGAAGGGCCTGTTCGCCAAGGCCGGCCTCGATGTCGACCTCACCTATTTCGAGAGCTACACCGACTCGCTCAACGCCCTCAACGCCGGCAAGCTCGACGCCAACAGCCAGACGCTGAACGACACGATCTCGTCGGTCGGCGCCGGCGCCGAGGAGGTCGTGGTCCTGGCCAACGACAACTCCACCGGCAACGACCAGATCATCGTGAAGCCCGGCATCGCGTCCGTCGCCGACCTGAAGGGCAAGAAGGTCGGCGTGGAGGAGGGCACCGTCGACCACTTCCTGCTGCTGCTCGGCCTCGAGAAGGCGGGCCTGAAGCCGGAGGACGTCGACATCCAGCCGCTCCTCACCGACGCCGCCGCCTCGGCCTTCGCCGCCGGCCAACTCGACGCCGTCGGCGTGTTCGCCCCCTTCACCACCAAGGCCCTGGAGCTGCCCGGATCGAAGGCTCTGTTCACGTCGGCCGACTTCCCCGGCTCCATCCCCGACCACCTGGTGTTCGGGAAGGGCTTTGTGAAGGACCATCCCGACGAGGTGCAGAAGCTGGTCGACGTGTGGTTTGACACCCTCGCCTACATCGAGCAGTACAAGGAGGAGTCGGTGGCCATCATGGCCAAGCGGGCCGGCGTCACGCCCGAGGAGTACGCCGACTACGACAAGGGCACCACCGTCTTCTCCGAGGAGGACAACGTGGCCGCCTTCGCGCCCGGCGGCGACATGTCGCACCTCGACTTCGCGGCCAGGTCGATGGCCACCTTCCTCGTCGGCGCCGGCCTGGTGAAGGAGGAGCCGGACCTCACCACCCTCCTGGAGCCGAGGTTCATCACGGCGGCGGGCACGTCGTGACGGCCGCACGCCCGGCTGCCTGCCGAGCACCCATGCATCCCTGCGGTGACGTGGCGGCGGCCCGGTGACGCCGGCCCAGCAGGCGCTCCTCGCCGACCGGGCGGTGCTCGACGCCCGCCCAGAGGACGGCATCGAGGTTGTCCGTCGGCGGGCCCGCCGCCCGGCCCGTCCGCCTGCCACCGGCTTCTTCCGGCTGCGGGAGCCAATTCCGGACCGCCTGCGCCGACCGCTCGTGGTGGGGTCGGTCATCGTGCCGCTCCTGCTGTGGGAGGTCATCACCGCGACTCACGCCGTGAAGCCCTTGTTCCTGCCGTCGCCCGCATCCGTGATCCGCGCCTTCCGGGACCTGGCCACGAGCGGCCTGCTGTGGACCGACGCCCAGGCCACCCTCACCCGCATCGGGATCAGCTTCGCCCTGGTCGTGGTGGTGTCCGTGCCGCTCGGCCTGGCCATGGGCAGCTTCCCGTCCCTGCGGGCGATCTTCGAGCCGATGATCAGCTTCTTCCGCTACATGCCGGCGCCGGCGTTCATCCCGCTGCTCATCGTCTGGCTCGGGTTCGGCGAGTCGGCCAAGATCACGCTGCTGTTCATCGGCACGGTGTTCTTCAACACGGTGATGAGCGCAGACGTCGCCGCCCAGGTCCCCAAGGAGCTCATCAACGCCTCGTACACGCTGGGCGCCCGCCGCTGGGCGGTGGTGCGCAAGGTGATCGTCCCCCACTCCATCCCGGGCCTCGTCAACGCCATGCGGGTGAACATCGCCGCCACCACCAACCTGGTCGTGGTGGCCGAGCTGATCGCAGCGCAGGAGGGGCTCGGCTACCGCATCACCCGCGCACAGCGATTCCTGCAGACCGACCAGATCTTCGCCGTGCTCATCGTCATCGGCATCATCGGGATCACGTTCGACGTGGGCTTCCGCCTGCTCCGGAACGCCGTCGCCCCGTGGGCCCGGTGACCTCCGGCCCGGCTCCCCCCAAGCTGCGGACAGTCGGCCTGACGAAGGACTTCGTCACCCGGCCGGGCCCGTTGCGGGTGCTCGACCGCATCGACGTCTCGGTGGGCGACGGCGAGTTCGTGTGCATGGTGGGATCGTCGGGGTGCGGGAAGTCGACGCTCCTGGCCATCGCCGCCGGCCTGGAGCAGGCCACCGAGGGCGAGGTGCTGCTCGACGGCGCACCGGTCACCGGCCCGGGCGCCCACTGCGGCCTGGTGTTCCAGAGCTTCTCCCTCTACCCGTGGCGCACCGTGGCCGAGAACGTGGCCTTCGGTCTCGAGATCGCCGGCCTCGACAGGGCGGCCAGAAGGAAGCGGGTGGCCGACTACCTGGACGTGATGGAGCTCTCGGCCTTCGCCGACGCCCTGCCCGGGCAGCTGTCCGGGGGCATGAAGCAGCGCACCGCCATCGCCCGCGCCCTGGCCACGGAGCCCGAGGTGCTCCTGCTCGACGAGCCTTTCGGCGCTCTCGATGCCCAGACCCGCGGGTCGATGCAGGAGCTGATCCTCGGGGTGTGGCGCACGCTCGGCACGAGCATCCTGATGGTGACGCACGACGTCGAGGAGGCCGTCCTCCTGTCGAACCGGGTCTATGTGCTGTCGCCCCGCCCCGGCCGGGTCGCCGCCGAGCTCGACATCCGGCTCCCGGACCCCAGGCACCGCTCGATGCTCCGGGATCCGGAGTTCCAGTCGCTGTGCCACCGGGTCGACGACCTGCTCGGCGAGACCATGCAGGCGGAGCCCACCCCGAGCGGCTGAGCCCCTCGCCGTGGATCCCTCGTGTGAGGGGCGCACGATTCGGCTGCCGGAACGATCGGCGGCAGTCAGAATGACCCCGTGACGAACGCCCCGCAGCTGCCCCGCGTCGGCGTCGTGCTGCGCGAGGGCGAGACGGTGAGCCCGCTCGAGCTGTTCTTCGACCTGGTGTTCGTGCTGGCCATCACCCAGTGCACGGCGCTCATGGTCGAGCACCCCACGTGGACCGGTATCGGGCGCGGCCTCATCGTCCTCGGCCTTCTGTGGTGGAGCTGGGTCGGCTACGCCTGGCTCACCAGCGTGGTGGACCCCGAGGAGGGCTTCGTGCGCCTTTCGCTCTTCGCCAGCATGGGGGCGCTCCTGGTGGCCGCGTTGTGCGTCCCCGACGCGTTCGGCGACCACGGCGTCACCTTGGCGATCGCGTACGGGGTCTTCCGGGCCGGGCAGATCCTGGTCTTCCTCCTGGCCAGCAGGAACGACCCGCAGCTGCGTCACTCCGTCCTGGGCCTGGCGCTGAGTACGTTCGCGGCCGCCGTCGTCCTCGTCGGCGGGGCGTTCCTCGACAGCGGGCCGCAGGCAGCGGTGTGGCTGGGCGCGCTGGCCCTCGACATGGTGGCGCCGATGTTCATCGACACCCGGGGCTGGCGGTTCGAGCCCGCCCATTTTGCCGAGCGCCACGGCCTCATCGTCATCGTGGCCCTGGGCGAGTCGATCGTGGCCATCGGCGCCGGGGCCGGCTCCGAGGTGGACGGCGGCGTGATCGTCGCCGCAGTCCTCGGCATCGCGGTGGTCGCCGGCTTCTGGTGGGCCTACTTCGACGTCAGCTCGATACTGGCGGCCCGCCGCCTCGCCGCGGTCGAGGACGAGCGGGAGCGCAACGAACTGGCGCGCGACGCCTACTCCTACCTGCACCTGCCGATGGTGGCCGGCATCGTGCTGGTGGCCTTCGGCCTGCGTGTCACGCTCACCCACGTGGGCGATCCACTCGGATGGGAGGCGGCCACCGCCCTGGTCGGTGGCACCGCCCTCTACCTCCTCGCCGTCCTGGCGTTCAAGCGGCGCACCATCGGTCGGTTCAGCGGCCAGCGCCTGGTGGGGGTGGCCGTCGTCGTCCCGATCATCCCGCTGTCGCACCGCATCGACGCCGGCGCCACCCTCGCCCTCGTGGCCACCGTGCTGTGGGCCCTCTTCGCCTACGAGGCCGTCCGGTTCGCCGAGGCCCGCAACGAGGCCCGCCACGCCGGCCATGCCCACGACACCGCCTGAGGAGCTTCCGGGTTCGGAATCGACCGCTGCCGGCTGCCTGTCGATTTTCCTCTCGAGATCGGCCGTCCGTAGGGTGCCGGCGGTGGACCCACGGCCAGGCCCAGCACCTCCCCGGTCCCGTCGGCCCCCACCCCCGGAGTACTTCGTTGAGTTATCGAGCGCCACCTTGCCCGAGCCTTTCGGCGGTCGGCCCAATCATCACTATCGAGCCCAGGGGACGAAACCCAGCGGCGAGGAATGCCCGCAGCGAGGCCGCGTTTCCAGGTGCGATATGAGCAAATAACGGCTCACCGCTGGGCGGAACCCTTAGGGCTTGCTCGATGAGACGTCGGCCATGCGCCTTCGATCGCTTCTCTGGGAAGACCTCAACGCTGAGCTCGAGCCACCCGAACGGATTGCGACCGAGGGTGACAATCCCTTGGGGATCGTCGAGCACCATGACGTCCTGGCGGCGCGATCGGGCCAGTCGGACTCGGTCGTGATCCGCCGAACCTCTCGGTCGTGGCAAGGGCCGTGTGTCCTCCTGTTGCCAAACGGCCGAGCACCACGTCGTGGCTTCCGACGTACCCTCCGGGACCGGCGAGCCAGAGGAGGAACTCCGGCTCCACGGCTCGGCCCAACCCGTCGATGCGCTGAGCCCTGACAAGCTCGGGCCGCAGCGCGGTGGCGACGAACGCGTGGGCCCGTCAGCGCGAGGACCGCCTCTGCGCCGTCCTCACTGGGAGCGACGACCTCAGCCTCCGCATCGGCGGGAGGAAACCTGCCGTCGATCGCCCGGGCCAGGATCTGCGTCAGGAGATGCCGTGCCAACCGACCCTCAAGTCCCACCACTCAGGGGACACACGCCATGTCAGGGACGCGACCGGAGGCGTGTCCACCGCTCCTCGACCGGCTTCAAGGCTCTGTCGCGACGGGCGCGCCATCTCGTTGATGCCCCTATTTCACCATGAGGTGTACGAATGGGAACCAGTTCAACGGACTTCGACAGGAGGCGGCGATGGACCACGTCATGCGGAGCCTGCGCACGGCGATCAACGACCATGACCTGGATGGCTTCGTTGCGCTCTTCGCACCGGACTATCGCAGCGAGCAGCCTGCGCACCCAGCCCGCACGTTCCAGGGCGCCGACCAGGTTCGCGAGAACTGGGCATCGGTGTTTGCGGGTATCCCCGATCTGAGCGCAGAGCTCCGGGTGCTCGCCACGACGGACGATGGGATCGAGATGGGGGAGTGGGATTGGCATGGGACCCACGTCGACGGGTCACGCTTCGCCATGCGGGGCGTCATCATCATCGGAGTCAGGGGGGGTCAAATCGCGTGGGGGCGTCTCTACATGGAGCCCGTCGAGCAAGGCGGCGCGGACATTGGCGAGATGGTGCGCGAGACGTATCGTCCACCCGGCCCCTGAGGATTTTTGGGGGGTGGCCGGGCCGTGTGGCTGAAGGCGGGCCACGCTCCCCACAGCACCTCGTGATCGGCCCGGCCAGAACGGGCAAACCGCACGGAACGGCCCAGTTCGACCACTGACAGCGCGCGGAAATGTGCGGACTGCGCCAGGAATCTCACGGCGCGCGGCGAACACCTTTCCATGCTCCGGACTCTCGTGACCGTCCTGCTCGGATGGGTCGCCGTGTCCGCCGTGCTCACGCCGCTGTCCGGGATGCTGCTGCGCCAGCGTGACCGGAGCCCTGGGGCGCGTCCAGTCGAGGTCCGGATACCCCTGTTGACGAGCCTCGTTGCAGCCACCGCACTGCTCGTCGCCGTTGCGTCGATCGACGGAGGGAGCGCCGGGCCGAGATCCCGCTCGGTCGCATCGCCCCGGCGATCCCCCAGTCGCCCTCTCGGAGGGGCGCCGGCCGCGCCACCAGGACGGCCGAGCCCGGCCTCGCCCGAGCCGACTGGCGATGCCGGGCCGGTATGGCGTTCTGGCCCGAATCCCCAGCCCGAATTGGCGACGGCTGGCCTGGGCTTCGGTATCGGGGTCGCGGGCCCCGGTGCTGCAATTACCGACCGCCTCGGCGTCTTCGCCGCTCTTCCCGGCGGCGCCGTCGCCGGGGCGCAGGTGGCGGGCGCTGAGACGCAAGCGGACGGCCCACGGCGAGAAGCGGATCCGGCCGGCGTCACCGGTGACCCTGTCGCGCCTCCGGCCATTGTCGGCGGTGACCCTGTCACGCCTTCGGCTGTCGCGGCCGGAAGCCCGGAGACGAGTGCCACCGGCGCCACCGGAGCTCCACCTGCACGACCGACGACAGCGGCCGCCTCTGCCGCAGAGACGTCGCCCCCGAGCGGTACGGCCGCCACGGCACCGCCGCCGACCCGACGACGCCCGGCGAAGGCATCCGCGGCTGCGGATGAGACGGCGCCGCGCCGCCCCTCCGGTAACCGATCCGATCCGAGGATCGAGCGGCCGGACCGGGCGCCGAAGGGTCGGCGAGACGGCAGCAGCGGTGCCGATCGGGGTGCCAAGCGATCCCGTTTGGGGTGACTGACCCGTCCGACTTGGATTGGTGGACGATACCGATCAGCGGCGTGGCCACGTCGTCGGGCGCCACGACCTTGGTCGACGATGGCGCCGCAGCCGCAGTCACTTTCGGCACATCGTCGGGCACGTAAGCACCTCCGGCGCCATCACCGCTAACCTCGGGTGCGGTAGCTGTCCGGGGCACCTACGAGCGGGAGCGAGGGCTCATTGGCGACGCAAGGCCACTCCAGGAAACAGGATGTGGTCCAGCCGGTGGCCAGGTCCTCGTCGGTGGACGGTGTCCGCCGGGAGCTCGAGGAGCTCGGGCTGAGCGCGTACGAGGCGCGGGTGCTGCTGGCGTTGTTGCGCGTCGGGTCCGCCACGAGCGCAGAGCTGGCCAAGGCCTCGGGGGTCCCGCGGACGAGCGCGTACCAGGTTCTCGAGGAGCTGAGTGAGAAGCGGCTGGTGCACCGCGTGCCGGGTGGACGGGCGGCGGTCTGGGCCTGTCCGGGCACCGACCTCGTCTTCGACCGGCTCGATGCCGCCCAGGAGGAGCGGCTGCGAGAGCACCGCACGCGAACGGCCCGTCTCCGGCAGGTGCTCGCCGAGCCTCCGGCGCCGGCCGAGGGATCCGTCTCCCCGCCACACGTGCATTTCGTCCGCGGGGCGGCCGAGGTGCGGGCCGTCTACGACCGGCTCCTGGCCGGAGCGGCGAGCGAAGTCGTCGTCTTCAACCGGCCGCCGTACGCCACGACGGTGAACGTGGTGAAGCAGACGCCCACCGACGTCACCGGCCAGGACGAGGTGAACCCCCTCGTCCTCGAGGCGCTCGCCCGTGGTGTCCGGTTCCGCGCCCTCTACGAGGCGTCTCGCTGGGCCGACCCCGATGCAGCGGTCTTCCGGGAAGCGATGGGGGTGTACCACCGGGCGGGCGTGGAAGGGCGCCTGGTGGACAGGCTGACGGTCAAGTTGGCGGTCGCCGACCGGTCAGCCGCTCTCATGGCGCTCACCGACCCGGGGCAGGAGATCGGTCATCCCACGAGCCTGTTCATCGATCACGCCGGTTTCGCCGAGTTGCAGGCCGACGGCTTCGAACAGCGGTGGGCTTCGGCGGACGCCATCGACTGACAAGAGTCGGCCGAGCGTGCTGCGGCGCCCACATGGGCGGTGCCATTGACATGTCGGCGCATCTGTCGTAGGTTCCACCGACGACAGTTCGCGGCGGCGGCACCGTACGCTCCGGCGGACAGGAAAGGGACCCAGCGATGAAGCGAGCCTCGACGCGGTGCGTGATCGGAGCCGGGGTTGCCATGGCTGCCGCAGTGCTCGGTGTCACCAGCTTCGCCTGGGCATGCAGCGGGCAGGGCGAGATCACCGCTCCCACCAACGGCGTCGGGACGGCGGGAGAATCCGTGGTCGTGGCCGGAAGGGTGGGGCCGACGGAAACCGTGGACCTCCTCTGGAAGAACCAGTCGAATCAGACGCAGGTGCTGGCCTCGCAGGTCTCGACTCGGGCCGACCACACGTTCTCGACGAACGTCACCGTTCCGGCGGTCGGGCCGGGTCTGTACCTCATCCAGGCGGTCGGAAAGGACGGGAAGGCGGAGTACACGGCGGTTACCACCTTCGAGGTGGTAGCTGCCGAGACGGACGGGACCACGACCGCTCCGGCCGCACCGACCACCGCTCCGCCTGCACCCGCGGAGACCCGGCCCGGGATGCCTCCACAGCAGGTCTCGCAGGCGCCGACGCCAGCCGAGTCGTCGCCCGCTCCGTCCTCGACAGGTGCGGCTGCGGCTGTCCCGATCCCCGCTGGGTCGGCATCGTTGCCGGCAGCGGTCCCCCTCGCTGCGTCGGCGACGGCCCGGCCCGGCGGGGACGCCCGATCCATCGCCGGCCGGGCCGCGTCTCCGGCCCTCGCGCCGCTGACGACGCCTGGCGCACCCGGGGGCGCAACCGCGGCGGTCGGCGCATCGACGGCAGACGTGGTCAGCCCCCTCTCGGCATTCGGCGACCTGTGGCCCGGCCTCGACTCGCCTGCGCGGCGAGCGGCGAGCCTCGACGGCGCCAGGCCAGGCGGTCCGCAGCCCGAGGCTGGGACGCTGGGCGTCGAGCTCGTCATGGCCGGCTTCGGCCTGGCCGTTCCCGTCGGCGCCGTCATGGCGGCGCGCCGGCGCCGGGAGCTGCGTGCAGGCGCCGGTGGCTGACGTCGGGTCGACCACGACCCGGTCCGCCATCTGAGACGTGGAGCAGCGCGCGCCCTCCGTCGGCGCCAGCGGTCGACGTCGGTCAACGAAGGGGAGATCCGGTGCGGGGATCCACGCCTAGCAGGACCGATGTGGGCAGGCGGGCGCGGCGCACCACGGCGCTCGTCCTCGCCTCGCTGCTCATCCCGAGCTTGTCCGCCGTCGCATCGCCCTCTCCTCCCTCGGCGGCGGGCACGCCGGCACCTGCGGCTGGCGCCGACGCCCCCGCCGACGCCCCCGCCGGCCCCCAGGAGACCGAGGCAGCCCAGGACATCGCAGCCCGGCTGCCCGTTCGCTTCGAGCCCAACCGGGGCCAGTACGACCGGGCCGTCGAGTTCGTCGCCCACGCCGGCAGGACCACCCTCTTCCTCACCGGGGACGAAGCCGTCCTCAGCCTGAGCGGCAGCCGCGGCGGCACAAGCGTGGTTCGCCTCAGCCTGAACGGCGCCGAGGCCGAGCCCGTCCTCGAGCCGTCGAACCGCCTGGCCGGCGCCACCAACTACCTGGTGGGCAAGGACCGGCGGAAGTGGATCACCGGCGTGGAGGGGTACGGCCAGGTCCGCTACCGCAGCGTGTACCCGGGCGTCGACCTGGTGTTCCACGGCGGCGACCAAGGTCTCGAGTACGACTTCGTGGTGGCACCGGGTGCGGATCCCGGGGTCATCGACATGGAGATGACCGGCGGCCGCAACTTGCGCGTCGACCCGGCCGGCGACCTCGTGCTCGCCACGAGTGGCGGGGAGCTCCGCCAGCCCCGACCCCTGGTGTCCCAGTCGGAGGGAGATGGCCGGGCCACGGTCGCCGGCAGCTTCAGCCTGCACGGTCGGCGCGTCGGTTTCGACATCGGCGCGTACGACCACGAAAAGGCGCTGGTCATCGATCCCGTGCTGGCCTACTCCTCCTACCTGGGCGGGCGTGGCGAAGAGTTCGCCAACGCCGTGGCCGTCGATGCGGCCGGAAACGCCTTCGTGGCCGGCACGACCACCGATACCGACTTCCCGACGACCACCGGCACCGATCGGACCTGCGGCGTCGACGGCAACTGTGATCCCGATGCCGTGTTCCACGACGGATCCAGCACGGCCGGATCGACCGCGTACACCTCCGCGTCGGCCCTCTTCACCCTCGACGACGTGGGCAGGGAGATCACCGGCCCCAACATCCCCGTGGGTGCACGCATCTCGGCGGTGGTGGACACGACGACCATCACCCTCTCGGCACCGGCCACCGGCACGGGCGCGTCCCTCACCTTCAGCATCGCCTACGCGACGTTCTTCGACGGGCGCAGCACAGCCGGGTCGACAACCGTGTCGTCCACCCTGCCGCACTTCGTGGCCACCGACGTCGGCAAACCGCTGTACGGCCTGGCCACGTTCGAGAGCGCGGTCACCATCACCGCCGTCGTCGATGCAATGACGGTCACGGTGTCGGCCGCAGCGGTCAGTTCGGGCGACCACCTCGTGTTCCAGATCGGGCGGGACGAGTTCGCCGACGGTGTCCTGACGGCGGGATCGACGACCCTGACGTCGGCCACCGCCAACTTCCTCCCGTCCGACGAGGGCCGCGCGATCTACTCCCCCTATCCGTCTCCCCAGGTGGTTCCCTCCGGCGCAACGATCGCCCAGGTCGTCGACGCCACCACGGTGAGGCTGTCCACCCCGGCCTTCGTGTCGACATCCGGGGCCCGGTTCCAGATCCAGCGAGGGCGAGCCAACCAGGGCGCACAGGGGGATGCCTTCGTCACCAAGGTGTCGGCCGACGGCTCCCAGGTGATCTGGTCCACCTACCTCGGCGGCAGCGGCATAGACGGGATCACCGCCATCGCGCTCGACTCGAGCGGCGCGCCGGTGGTCACGGGTGCCACCTCCTCGCTCGACTTCCCGTCCTCGGTCGGCGCCTTCTCCACCAGGTGCGGCATCGACGGCGGTTGCACGGCGCCGGACGCCTTCGTCGCCAGGCTGGCGCTCGACGGCCGCAGCCTCGACTTCGCCACCTACCTGGGGGGGCGAGACGAGGATTCGGCCAACGGCATCGCTTTCGATCCGTCCTCGGGCACGGCCTGGGTCACGGGGCAGACCACATCCAGCCACTTCCCCACGACCGGCGGGGCGCTCGCCACGACATGCGGCACCGACGGATCGTGCAACGCCGACGCGACGTTCAACGACGGTGCGAGCGTGGACGGCTCGCCGACCTACCGATCGGAGGCCGCCGCCTTCACGGACGACGACCTGGAGAAGGAGATCTACGGAGAGGGCATTCCGTCGGGCACCACCATCGTCGCGGTGGTAGACGAGTCCACCATCACCCTCTCGCAGCTCGCCACCGTCACTCGAACGGGCCTCACCTTCAGCATCGCCAACTCGACCTTCGACGACGGCGCGGCCGAGGCCGGCTCCACGACCTACACCACCGGCCAGCCCCATTTCGTCGCCTCCGACGCCGGCAAGGGCATCAGCGGCGACGACCTTCCCGGAGGGACGACGATCGTCGCAGTGGTCGACGCGCAGACAGTCACCCTGTCGGCGCCGGCGACGGCGACCGGGGACGGTCTCGCCTTCACGATCGCCCGGGCGACGTTCGCGGACGGGGTCAGCACGATCGGCACGCCCAACTACACGTCGCTCACCGCCGACTTCCGTCCGGACGACCAGGGCAAGCCCATTCGCGGGACCGACATCCCGGACGGCACCACGATCCAGACGGTGGTGGACGCAACCACGGTCACCCTTTCGCAGCCACCGACGGCGGATGGTTCGGGCCTCGCGTTCACGATCGACCGGGACACCTACCAGTTCTCCGGACGATTCGCCGTCGGCCAGACGCACATCGACAACTTTGCAGCCAGCTTCACCCCGTTCGACGTCGGCAAGGGCATCTCCGGGGACGGCATCGCCCCGGACACGGTCATCCTCAGCGTCACCAGCGCGTTCAGCGCGGTGATGTCCAAGCCGGCCACCGCAACCGAGTTCTCGAGCACGATCACCATCGCCCGCACGACGTTCGTCGATGGTGCCAGCACCTCGGGGACGCCGACGTTCGCCTCGGCGTCGGCGTCGTTCACCGCAGCCGACGTCGGAAAGGCGATCAGCGGGACGAACATCGCGCCCGGCTCGACGATTCTCGCCGTCGTCGACGCGCAGACGGTCACCATGTCCCAGAACGCCACCGGCACCGGCACCGGGCTCACGTTCACCGTGGAGCGGAACTCCTTCACGGACGGCGTGGCCACCACTGCGTCGCCGCCGTACACCTCGGCGACCGCCGCCTTCACCGACACCGACGTCGGGAGGACCATCAGCGGTCCCAATCTGGCGCCATACACCACCATCGCCTCGGTGATCGACGCGCAGACCGTCACCCTGTCGCAGAGCGCCACCGGTACTGGCGCCGGCCTCAGCTTCACGATCGACCGTGGCCGGCCACGCGGCTCACCCCGATCGGCCGCGTTCGTGACCGGGGTGGGTGGCGACGGCACGCTCGTCTACTCCACCTACGTGGACGGCAGCGGCGACGACGTCGGGTACGGCATCGCCATGCTGGGTTCCACTCCGGTGGTCACCGGTTCGACCTCGTCGGGCGACTTCCCCGTGCGCAACGCACTCCAACCCTCCCGGTCCAACTGCGGACCGACCGGCTGCGGGCCGACCGTCGCCTTCGTCACCCGCCTGGGACCGAACGGCTCGGGGCCCGACGACCTCGTGGCATCGACCTACCTCGGCGGGGACGCCGGGGGCAACAGTGGCGATGTGGGCCGGGCCGTCGCCGTGGACCGCTTCGCCGACGTGGTGGTCGCGGGCTCGACCACGTCGCGGGACTTCCCGACGCGCGCCGCGTTCCAGCCGGTGAACCAGGCCTGCACGCCCGACTACTGCGGCCAGGTGGGCTTCGTGACCCGCATGGCCGGCTCGAACCTGGTGTCGTCGTCGTTGCTCGGAGGCAGCAGCGGTCAGGACGCGGCACGGGGCGTCGCCGTCGACAAGAACGGCGCTGCCCACGTGGTGGGGTCGACGTCTTCGAGCGACTTCCCCACCAAGGCCGCCGTCCACTTCCTGCGAGGCGAGGCTGACGCGTTCGCCGCCAAGGTCGACCTGGC
>DATAIT010000022.1 GCA_036262515.1 Acidimicrobiales bacterium
CTTCCCCATCGCCGTGCACCTGAGCAAGCCGTCCCACGTCGACGCCCTCAAGTCGGTGGGGGTCAACACCTACCTCGAGGTCGAGCACGACGGCTCGCCCATCAGCACCATCACCAGCAAGGGCGTCAACGTCATCGCCCAGGGCGAGTGGACCCGGGCCGAGATCGGCGACGACCCTCGTGTGGTGGCGTGGACCGCCGGCGACGAGTGCGACATGGGCTACTGCGGTGGTTCGAACGAGCGGGAGGGGTTGGACCTGTTCAGCTCCCATGTGAACCAGCTGCGCAGCTACAACGACGGACGGTTCGTGTTCGCCAACTTCGGCAACGGCGTGCTGCGCACCTACTGGATGCCGACGCTCATGGGCAACATGGTCCAGCTCACCGACGCCGCCTCGGTCGACAAGTACGCCTACACCAGCCCCCACGTCCAAGACATCATCCCCGGCTCGCCCCGCTGGCCCGGTGGCGCCACGCCCAAGTCGGCCGGCGCCTACGGCTGGCTGGCCGACCAGCTGCGCAGCTTCTGGAGCTCCAGCCAGCCCCACCCGTCGTGGGTCTTCATCGAGTCGGCCATGCCGCTGCTGAGCGAGGACGGCGCCACCACCATCACCCCCGAACAGATCGAGGGGGCCGCCTGGTCGGCCATCATCCACGAAGCCCGGGGTCTGGCCTACTTCCAGCACAACAACGGCCCGGCCTGCAGCTTCTACTCGCTGGTGGACTGCTCCCAGACCCGCCTCGACCGCATCCGGGCCATCAACGCCGCCATCCAGTCGCTGGCGCCGGTGATCAACACCCAGTCCTACCAGTACAACTTCGCCAACGGCACCGACACCATGCTCAAGACTTACAGCGGCTCGGCGTACATCTTCGCCGACATCGGCCTCCAGCAGTCGCCCGGCACGAAGACCTTCCGCCTGCCCGCCGGCATCACCGGCACCACCGTCACGGTGGTCGGTGAGAACCGCACCATCCCGGTGGTGAACGGATCGTTCAGCGACGGCTTCGCCGCTGAGTACACGCACCACGTGTACAAGGTGACGCTGTAGCCCCAGCACGATGCATGACCGTTCGAGGGGGACCGCCACGGCGGTCCCCCTCGGTCGCGCCCAGGCGCCGTTCGCATGGGAACCCTCGGGTGATCGACCGGTGTCCAGCCCTTCTCCCGGGACTCCGGGGGGAGCCGCCTACGGGCGCGGCGCGGCGGGGCTGCGCAGGCCCTCCGGTACCCTGGTCGGCGTGCCGACGCCCGATGGACGTGTTGAAGGGCGCCCCGTTGCCCTTGCCGACCGGAACATCCGGCCCGTCACCGAACCGGACAAGAATCCTCCGTCGCATCGCGGCTCATTCGACCGACGCCAACCGATCCCGGTGGCAGAGGTCGCTACGTAATGGATCTCCTTTCGGTCTTCCTCGTCTTCTGGCGCCACAAGGTCGCCGTGCTGATCGTTCTGCTGTTCACGGCGCTGGCGACGTTCTCGTACTTCGAGCTGAAGCCGCGCCTCTACCAGACGACGGCTGCCCTCCTCCTCGTCCCCCCCTCACCCGACTCGAGGCTGTCGCCGGTCGAGGTTGCGAACCGCGACAACCCCTACACCCGTTCCTACGACCCCGGGGTCATCGTCAACGTCGTCTCCACCGAGATGAACTCCACCAAGAGTCGGCTGGCGCTCCGGGATCGAGGAGCCGACCCTCGATACGACGTCCACCAGAGCGAGCGCTACGGCTTCAGCAACCCCGTCGCCGAGATCCTCGCCTACGGGCACACGGCGGAAGCGGCCCAAGAGACCGCCCAACTGGTCGTCTCTTCGTTCCAGACCCAGTTGGAGGCCATTCAGAAAGCCGAGAACGTCGACGACCGAAACCTCGTGCGCAGTCGCCTGGTGAACCCGCCGGAGGCCGGAACCCGGATCACCAGCGAGGCGCTACGTCCGATGATCGGGATCGCGGCAATGGGCATCCTGATGGCGTTCGCCGTCGTCGTGGCCGCCGAAGCGGTCGCCAAGGCACGGTCGATCGGAGCGATCAGCGAGACGGCGCCGAGAACGCCGGGTCGCGAGTCCCGCTCGCGTTCTGGGCGCACCCGCCTGGCACGGGCAAGGCGCGGGGGGTCCAGGCCTGGGCCGGCTCGCACTCGGGCCAACCTGTCGCTGGCCGGCACGTCGGCGCCGTTCGACGACGTGCCGGCGACGCCGTTGGGTGGACTGGGTCCGCCCGCACGGTCACGGCCTCCGGTGAGCCCCGTCATCGAAGAATGGGAACGGGCCCGGCGATCGAGGCGGGCACGTGCGGTGGAAGCGGGCTCGGCGGCGGGTACGCCGGAGCCGGCTCGGCTGGTGTCGGCGGACGGATCGACGGGCGCTGCCCGCGTGGACGCTCCGGCCCTACGGTCTGACCCGCCACCGGTTCGTTACGCCCGCCCCCACCCCTTCACGCGGCGGCCGCCGTCCGCCGCACCGTCGCAGAACGGCACCTGACTCCCGCATCGCGCAAGGCCCGGGACCGGCAGGCGCAACGCTCCGCCCGGTCCGTCGAGCCACGGCACCACCCCCGCCGCCGACGGGGCCGGGGAGACTCAGCGGGTGATTCGCAGGAAGGCCGGGTAGGCCCGGACGTACCGCCGCCACAACCGGCGCGGCTCGGAGGCGATCCGGAACAGCCATTCCAGTCCCATGTGCTGCACCACCCGGGGGGCCCGGCGGCGAATCCCGGATGAGTAGTCGAGGGCCGCTCCGACGGCGATCACCACGTTGGCCTTCGGCTTGTTCCGATGGATGAACACCTCTTGGCGCGGGGCACCGAGGCCGACGAAGAGGATGTTCGGCCGACGGGCTGAGATGCCGTCGAGGAGGCTCTGGAGCTGGTCGGTCGACTGATCGAATCCGACGGGCGCGGGGTGGACGAAGACGACGTCGAGGGTCGGGAACCTCGCCTCCAGCCGGGCTGCGCACAGCTCGGCGGCACGGGGCTGTCCGCCCATGAACCCCACCGTGAGCCCACGCTCGGCCGCCGCCGCGCAGACAGCGGGCAGCAGGTCTGCTCCCGTCACGCGCTGCTGTCCGCGGGCGCCGCGCCGACGAGCGGCCCTCGCCACCGGCCAGCCGTCGGCGAGCGTCAGGGCGGCGGCGTCGTACGCACGACGGAACTCCGGGTTCCGCTCGAGCTCCACGACGTGGTGGATGTTCGGGGTCACCACCAGCTGCGACCACTCGCCCGATGCCGCCAGGTCGCAGATGTGCTCGACCGCCTCCTCGCCGGTGACGTGATCGACCCGGGCATGGCCGACGTTCACCGACCGGCGGACCAGCGGGATCCTCCAGTGGTCTCGGGCGACGAAATCGGCGCCGTAGAACTCGGCGGCTGCGGCTTGGGCGCTCATTGCGGTGGGTGGTTCACGGAGACACGTCCACTGCGGGTGCGGCGAGGTCGAGAACGTGAACCTCAGGCGTGGTGAGGTCGAGAACGTGACCGTTGTTCCGGGAGACGCGAACCGGCTTCCATTGCTTTCGCAGGTCGCGCATCGTCTGTCCGAGCACGGCCTGTGCAGTGGACAGGAGGATGACCAGGTCCAGTTCGAGCGACCAGTTCTCCACGTAGAACAGGTCGAGCCGACGGTAGGCGTCGAAAGACGGATCGTCCCGGCCTTCGACCTGCCACAACCCGGTGATCCCGGGGCGAACCCGCTCCCGGGCACGCAGCTCGTCGTCGAACTGCGCGACCTCGTGCGGGAGCGCCGGACGGGGTCCCACCAGACTCATCGATCCCATCAGCACGTTGATCAGCTGGGGCAGCTCGTCGATGCTCGTGGCCCGAAGGACGCGTCCGACGCGAGTGACACGCGGGTCGTGGTGCGACTTGAACAACGGGCCGGTCCGCTGGTTGGAGGCCGCCACCAGATGCAGCTGGCGATGGGCGTTCGGCACCATCGTCCGCAGCTTGAGAACGGTGAACTCCTCACCGTTGCGCCCGATACGCACATGGCGGAACAGGACCGGGCCGCGATCTTCGACGATGATGGCCACGGCGGCCACGAGGAGCACCGGCAAGGCCAGCAGAAGCCCGATGGTGCCCCCCAAGATGTCCATGGCCCGCTTTGCGGTCTGGTGCCACGGCGAGATCCGGAGCGGTTCGACGTAGAACATCGGCTCGCGGGCGAGGGGCTGCGCGCGCAATCTGCGGTGGTCGAACCCGGCAAGACCGGTGGACAGGTGGACGTGGATGCCATTGGCGAGGAGGCGACGGGTGACACGGTTCAGCTCCACGCTCGACAGCCCGCCGACGGCCACGACGACCGTGTCGGAATGGTGGTCGGCGAGCACCTGCTTCAAGTCGGCAGCAGGGCCGACGGTGACCACGGCGTCGAAGCCGAGCTCCGGGTGGGCCTCGAGGAGGCGCTGGATGCTCTCCGTCTCCTCCCGCGACCCGACGACCACGACCGGTCGGTTGTGACGTCCGCCGGCGCGGCGACTGCGCAACCACGTGGTGTACAGCGAGCGCATGAGGGAGAGCGACAGGGTCATGACCACGGCGCCGACCGCGGTCCGCCGAACGTCGGTATGGACGCCCCAGCGCGGGCCGGTCAGGTCGACCAGAAGGGCGGTCATGACCGAGACCCGGATCACGCGGCTCACTTCGACCGTTCGCAGGCGGCACACCCTGGCCAGGTAGAGCTGCTGGCTGGCCAAGAGCGTCAGGCTCACCACCGTGATGCCGGCGATCGCCGCGAGAAGCCCGGTGACGGAGCCGTGGTAGGCGTGGAGCGTCCCGAGGACGAGCATCCACGTTGCCGCCAGGGCGACGACGTCGCCTCCGACGAGGACCCGCCGCAGAACAGCGTCCCGCGGCGCGGCGGAGGCCGTCCCGACAGACCGCTCGAGCCGTGCGACCCTGCCATCCGCCTTGCGCGCCGCCGTCACGTCCCCAACACCCCCCGACTCTCACCCCCGTCGACCCGCTTCCGGTGTCGTCAAAATCGTCCACTACGGAGTACCTAGAGGCTAGAGCCAAAGGGCCCTACTCGGCCATACTCGAGCCAAGAAAGGGTCAGATGACCTACTTCGTCGCCGCCCGGCGCCCCGACCTAGCGGAACCCCGTATTTCGGAGACTCGGCCGGACGGACGTTTCGGCCGGCGCGTTCCTCGCCTCCGCGCCACCGGCCCCGACTGGGGGTCAGTCGCCCATCGTCGCCAGGTACTCGAGCGCCCGGATGCCGGGGAGGAAGAAATAGGCGCCTCCGACAGTGGTGACGAAGCTCGGGATACCGGTGAGGCGCCGCCGGACGGGCGCCTCGGGCACCGTGTACACACCGCCCTGCCTGGATTGCTGACCGACGACCGGGTCGACCTCGCCGTACAGGCCGGAGAAGAACGGATTCCCCAGCCACGTGTGCTGGATGAACTCGAACTGCCGCTCGAAGTCGCTGTTGAGACACAGGAACAGCAGGCCCCGGTCGGCGCCCTCCTCTTCCCCGGGGTGTCCGGGCGGGTCGACCAGCGGGCGCCCGTAAGGGCGTCCACGGCGGAGCACCCGATGGTTCTTGGTCGACGCCAGCGCCTTGTCCGGGGCCTCGGTCGAGGAGTCTCGCGGATTCGAGCGGCGCACGTGCGCCCCCAGCGGGCACCGCGATCCGAGTTGGTCCTGCTCGTGGTACCCGAAGTCGTTGGTGCCCGCCTCCCCGGGATCCGCATCGGGATAGACGACGAGCGAGGCGCCGCTGGGCCAGCGGCCGACCATCTTGGCTCCCACCTTCTCCGGGCTGAGCGGTACACCCCTGGCGGCAAGCGCTTGGCTGGCCGCGCCGAGATGGCGCCGGAAGCCGCCGACGTCCTGGGCCAGCTGCCGGAACACGAGGAACGAGCCGTTGTGCCCGAGATGCCGGCGCTTCGTCGCCCAGGGCGCAGCCGGGAGGGAGCGCGACGCTCCATCGGCGGCGACCGTGGGACCCTGGGCCGGCTTGCCGTAGTTGTCGGGGTAGCCCAGCACGATCTCGCCGGGATTGATCTCCTCCCACTTGATGGGCGGGGGCGGCGCGGCAGGACGGACCGACGCCGTGCGGCGAGGCCACCCCTTGATGACCGGCTGCGAGAGCCCGTCGGCGAACCCGAAGTGCTCGGAACCTCCCTTGAGGAGCCCATCGATGGGCGGGTGCACCTCGACGAGCCCGCCCTCGAACGCCGCTCGTCGCTCGGTGTACTCGCGCTCGAGCTCGGCTGCGTCCGGCGCGTAGATCACGACCAGGACGTGAATTTGGGGGTTGGCCGGACCTCCCCATCGCCACCCGGCAGGGTCGTTCCGGTCCACGTCGCCCAGGATCCGCGATCGATGGGCGGTGGCCATGCCCTCCTGCAGTGGCCGCGGGAACGTGGCGAGGGCGTCCGACTGGAGTCCGAGGGCGGTCAGGCCGGCGTACGTGAAGGCGACGATGAGCCCGCAACGCTCGTCCCGCTTGGCCGCGGTGGACACTCCGGGCGAAGCCGCCCCCAGCCACCGGCGCGCCATCGCCGGGTCGGCGACGGCGCAAAGGAGGTATCTCGCCACCGGGAGCTGCCCGAAGGCTCGGGCCACGAGGCCCTGCATGTCCGGCGTCTCGAGCGGCGGCATCACAGGCGGACGAGCCACTCGGCGGTTCCCTTCTCGTCGAGGGCGGTGAAGAGACCCTCCCGGATGGACGTGTTGTTGTCGATCGTCGCCATGGTGGCGGCCGGGTACGCCGTGTACCAGGCGTCGGTGGAGCACTGCCTGGCTCGCGCCCACTCCCGGAACCGCGGCCCGTCGGCCGCCCCCTCGAAGGCGAGGAAGCGAGTGCGCGGGAACTCGACGGTGTTGCTCCACACCGCGGTCAGCCCGGTGGCCGCCTTGTCGATGAAGTCGCCCAGGTAACTCTCCCAGCTGCCGTCGAAGTTGCTCACGAACAGGAGGTGGCGGTTGCCGTTGATCATCGACCAGTGGGCGAAATGGATGCTCGGGATGTCGCCCAGTCGGCCGTTGACGGCGAGAACCCGGGCCACGAGGTTGACGACGAGGAGCACGACTCGCAGGACGATCATGCGCAGGGGCCCCGGCTTCAGCGGTATGACGCTGGCGAGATGGTTCTGGGCGGCGACGTCCTCCTCGTCCTGGAGGCGGCGGACGTGGTCCGGGTCCGGCGGGCCCTCCTGGACCTTGTCGGTGTGCTCCTTGATCCTGAGCACGACGGCAGCGGCCGCCACCAGCGGGACAAGGACGGGCAGGAGGAGGACCGCGGCAGCGACGACACCGACGAATCGAGCCCAGTGCATCGCCCGTTCGCCGGGCGTCTGGCGGGGAGGCGACGTGCGGGCCCAGGCGAGGGACGGATCGGCGCGGACGAAGTCCTGGATGCGCGCCCGGATGTCTCCGGGCGCGACGCCGGCCAGCCGGCCGGCCACCTCCTCGGCGTCGAGGAAACCTTCGATGGCGTCGTGCAGGCGCGTCTCGTCGCGGATGCGGCGAAGCGTCCGCCCGGTGGCGCCGATGTGGTAGGCGCCGGGGCGCACGATCCGCTCCCCGAGCCACGCCCGAGCTGCCTTTTCATCTCCGCTCCCGGGGTAGCCCGCCGACGATCCGAAGAGGGCGTCGAGCCCGGGGCCGGCGCCGGCGACAAGCGCGGCCAGGCAGGCCCGGGCGGTGCCATCGGCGTTGATCTCGAGGATCAGGAGCGACGGATCAAGGCCCTCGGCCACGACGATGCTGGCGAAGTGGATGGTCTCGAAGCGGGCGAAGGGCACCAGCGGGTTGCCACCGGGATCGTCGCGGATCCGTGCCACCGCCTCGTGCACGCCGGCCAGGCCGTTGTCGGAGATGGGCGCGATCACGGTGAACACCGCTTGCCGCACCTGGGTCACGGCCCCTCCTTCCATGCAAGGTCGTCGGCGTCGAACTCGACGACGAGCCGGTCGGGGAACGGTCCGTCGAACAGGAGCCGGCCCTCGCGGCCGGGCGCCCGCCGAAGTCCGGGCAGCGCCACGACGGCGGCGACGAGGGCCGGGATCTGCACCCGATTCACGGCGAGCCCAAAGCACGTGTGCATGCCGTGGCCGAAATGCAGGTACCCCTCCTCTGGGCGGTCGGGCCTGAACCCCCGGGGGTGCGGAAACGCGGCGGGATCGAACATGGCGGACAGCACGCTCACCAGGACGACCTTCCCGGTGGGAACGGGCTTTGGCCGGTTGCCCACGCGAGCACCCCTCGAGGATCGTTGCAGCAATGGCGCGTGGGGCAGGAAGCGCAGCGCTTCCCACGCGTACGAGCGCACACGGTCGAGGTTGCCGTCGAGGGCGGCCTGGCGGGCGCCGTCGAGGGCCATGGGACGGCGCAGCAGCTCGTCGACCACCTGGGTCACCGCCTTCGACGTGGTGTCGACCGCGCCGACGATCACTCCGTTGATACAGCGACGCACGGCGTCGTCGTCCAGCCAAGGCTCCTCGGCGCCCATCGCGACCAACCGGGTGAGGACGTCGTCGGGCACCTGTTCCCCGGCCTCAAGCTGCGCCCGCCGCGTGGCGATGAGGTCGAGCAGGTACGGCCGCAGCCCCGCCACCGTCAACTCGGCGGCGCGGTTGGCGCGTGGGCTGCTGTCGAGGAAGACGGCATCGAACATCGCCCGCATCCAGCGCATCATCGTCGTCTCGTCGGGCCCGGGCACCCCGTGATACGTGGCCACCGTGCGCACGGCGGCCACACGCGCCAGCCCGTTCACGACGTCGAGGCGCCCGCTCGGGCGGGCCGAGCGGACCAGCTCGCCGGCCGTCTCGACGACCAGCTGCTCGATGCGGGAGACCTCGGACGCCGGCGCGGCCCGGTGCAGTGCGGAAGCCTCGCGGTCGTACGTCGCCCCGCGGTCCATACCGAGGATGAAGGCGCCGTTCCACCGCATCATGCTGGGCGAGTTCACCTCGGCGACGGTGAAGTCACCATCGCGGCGCAGCACGTCGACGACATCGGCGTGGCGGGACACGATCACCCGCCGGCCAAGGGTCAGGACAGGCGCCACCCGGCGAAGCACCGAGAAGACCGGCCGCAGGACGACGGGGCGCGCCAGCCAGTCGATGACACGGTCGCGCACGGTGCGCCGCGGCCACCCCTGGGGCAAGGGCGCTGTGCCGAGCGTGCCCACGCCTCCGGACCCATCGGCACCTCGGTTGACCCGCTCGGACACCCGCCACCCCTGGTCGCTCGCTGCGCGAAACCCTATCCCCGCAAGACCGACGATCGCAGCCCTTCGGCCGGGGGCGCGTACCACAGCGAACACCCTTTGGCGCCCCGGCGGAGCTGCGCTCCGCCACGGGCCCGCGCGGTCGGCCAGCGCAACGCCGCGTACGCTTGTCCTGGCACCCTGTCGGACGGTTGCCGCACCGGGGAGTAGCGCAGCGGTAGCGCACCTGCTTTGGGGGCAGGAGGCCGAGGGTTCAAATCCCTCCTCCCCGACTACCGTGTGACTGCCACGCGGGCGTAGCTCAACGGTAGAGTCCCAGCCTTCCAAGCTGGTTACGCGGGTTCGATTCCCGTCGCCCGCTCACTGCAAAGGCCCTCGTCAGGACGGAAATCCGTCTCTCCCAACCGGGGCCTTTCCCTGTGTCCGGAGGCCGGCGTGACCTAACCGTGACCGAAGCGTCCGGCCAGGAGTGCCCGCGCTCGTGACGGATCAGGTCCGAGATGCCGTCCGCATGCGCCGGTCCCTGCGGGCGCTGGCGTGCTGATACCGAAGAGCGGCCTGCGGCGATGAGTGCCCGATTCGGTACATGATCTCCTTCACGCCGGCGCCGGTGGCCGCGGCCAAGGTCGCGGCGGCCTGTGCGAAGAGTGCTCAGCCACCGGCCCGACGCTTCGAGGCTGTGTGGGCCAGCGTAGGGCTTGTTCCGAATGGGCAACGCGGCGTGCTCGAGGATCACCTCGCCGATCGTGTCACGGCACCGGACCAGAAATCTTGCACGCCTGGAATCGCCGGTGCCGACCATATCCACGGATAGAACGCGAGAGGCGGTGGAAGGCCGGTCCTGCGCTGACGCGACCTACCCGCCGATGTGTCGCGTCCGGGGCCGAGCCAGGTCGCAGAGCTGCACTCGGCGGGAGCGCGCCGATTGTTCGGTAGTACTGGCCTTGTGAACGCGATGATGAGCGCGTGCCTCTTCCCGAGCACGGTTCGCTGGAGGCGATCAGCGCCTTCTTCGCCCTGCACGGGTTCACTCTCATCGTGCACGAAGAGGATCCTCCGCAACCGAGCCCAGACGAGATTCGGCGGATGTCTCGGGAAGTGAGACGCGCCCTCTCGCGTCGGCCTCCCTTTTGGGCGGACCTGCGTACCGCGTCCGGAATGCACCTCCGCTGGTATGGGTCCGGGCTCGCTCGGGACGAAGTTATCCGCTCGGCGCGAGCGAGGTGGCGGATCGAACAAGAGCCACCTCCTTCACAGCCGCCTGACGGTCGTCGGGT
>DATAIT010000023.1 GCA_036262515.1 Acidimicrobiales bacterium
TGCGGACTCAGCGATTATGCGGAAGGGGGCCCGGCGGCGGGGCGTTGCCGCTGGTCACGGGGGCAGGTCCTGGCGAGCGAGTCCGCATAATCACAGGGACTCCAAGAAGGCGAGCAGCGTGTCGGGAGGGCGGTAGCGGCCTCTCGCGCTCGGGCGGGGAGCAAGTCGTGCCAGTGCGCGTTCTTTCATGGCAAGGTCGGCGTGCTGGTAGATGTCGGTGGTCCGGATCGACTCGTGACCGAGCCAGAGGGCGATGACGGCGACGTCAACGCCGGCCTCGAGCAGTTGCATGGCGCAGCTGTGCCGCAGGACGTGCGGGGCGACTCGCTTGGTGGCCAGTGACGGGCATGCGCTCACCGCGGTGGCGACGTGGCGTTCGACCATGCGCCTGATCGCGTCCCGGGTGAGTTGGTGTCCGCGAGGCCCGGGGAACAGCGGGTCGGCGGGGCCGCCGGCCGTCCCTTTGATCCAGCCGGCGAGCGCTCCCGACGCGCCGGCGGTGAGCGGTGTGGATCGCTGCTTTCGTCCTTTGCCCGTGCAGGTGACAGCGGCGCCGGCGCCGAGGGTGACATCGCTGCGCCGGAGGCCGCACAGCTCGGAGACGCGAAGGCCGGTGTCGACGGCCAGCAAGAGCAGGGCGTGGTCTCGCCGACCCAGCCGAGTGGTGCGGTCGGGAGCGCCGAGCAACGCGTCGATCTCGGCTCGGGTGAGGTAGGAGATCGGGCCCCGGTCAGCCCGTTTGGCAGGGATGGCGAGCACCCGTTGGATGAGCCCGGCGTATTCGGGGTGGCGGAGGGCGGCGAAGGCGAAGAAGGAGTGGATGGCGGACAGGCGAGCGTTGCGAGTAGCGATCCCCACACCTCGGTCGGCTTCCAAATGGTCCAAGAAGGCGCCGATCAGCGGCGCGTCGAGCGTCTCCAGTTCGAGCTTCGCGGGCGAGATGCCGGTGATTCGCTGCGCAAAGCCGAGCAGCAGTCGGAACGTGTCGCGGTAGGCGGCGACAGTGTGGGGACTGCATCGCCGCTGGGCGACAAGGCGCTGGGCGAAGAACGCTTCAAGCGTTGGTGCCAGGGTCGTCATGGCGACACCTGCCGAATGTCGTCGACGCGGCGGGCAGCCGCGGCCAGCAGCAACGGGGACGCAGACAGATACCAATACGTGGAGGCAGGGCTGACGTGGCCGAGGAAGGTGGACAGCACCGGTAGTCGTGGCCCGACGTCGACCTGGGCGACGTGCCAGTCGAGCAGGGTCTGCACAGCGAAGCTGTGGCGCAGCGCGCCGAGGCAGGGGCCGTGTCCGCCCCGGCGGGGCGGGAGACCGGCCAAGGCGACGAGCTCGGCGAACGCGGCGCGCAGGTTGCCCGATCGCAGCCGCGTACCGCTCGTCGAGATGAACAAGGCCGGCGACGCCGGGCCCGCCCACAGCTCCTCGCGTCGGTGCAGGTAGATCCGCAGCGCCTCGATAGTGCTGCCATGCAGTGGGACGTGACGGGAACGGCCGAGCTTGGTGTTGCGCACGACGATCAGACCATGGTCGACATCGATGTCGTCGCGGTCGACACGGATGACTTCGCCCACTCGCAGCCCCGACACCCACAGCAGCCCGATGAGTGCCTGCATGGTGAGCGCTCGCAGCGGCGAGCGCATCGATGCCGCCGCCGTCATCAGCGTGTCGATGTCGACATCGGTGAACAGGAACGGCTCTGGCCGCCCGCCCCGGTGCAGCAGCCCCGTAGGCGGGATCTGGTGGCCGGGGTCGAGGGCGTGCAGGTAGCGGACGAAGCCGCGCACCATGCCGAGCCGCTGGGCTCGCCAACACGAGTCTGGGTTGGACGTCCGCATGGCCCAGTCGATCGCCAGCTCGACGGTGACGTGCTGTGTGCCGGCCTGGTCGAGGTAAGCGACGAAGTCCGCGAGCACGACACCGGCTCGCTCCAGCTTGTAGCCGAGGGAGCGGCGCAACGCCAGGTAGTCCCCGAGCGCCGCCGCCAACGCGCTCACGCTCCGCTCCGCGGCCACGGCCGGGCGAGCATCCGGAGCTGGGCGTAGTCGACCTTCGCATACACAGCAGTCGTGACCGAGCTGCGGTGTCGCAGAACCTGGCCGATCTCCGCCAACGCCGCTCCCGCCCGCAGCATCTCGGTGGCGGTGGTATGCCGAAGTCGGTGTGGCGACACGTAGGGCAGGCCCGCCCGTGCGCACGCTCGCCCGAGCACGCCGCGCAGCGCGCCAGTGTCAGCGAACCCGACGAACGGCGCCACCGAGCGCAGGAACAGCCGCCGACTGAGACTCGGCGGTCGCCGCTGCACGTACGCGGCCAGCGCCTCGCCCACGTCAGCGGGCAACGGGAGTCGTTCGCGGTGGCGACCCTTGCCCCGCACCGTCAACTCGCCAGCGCGCCAGTCGATGTCGCCAAGTTCCATGACCACGACCTCGCCGCCGCGCAGGCCCAGACGGGCGAGCGCCAGCACGATGGCGTAGTCGCGCCGGCCGATGGTCCGACGTCGATCACAGGCCCCCAGCAGGCGGGCCACCTCGGCCGAAGCGACGGCTCGGGGCAGCGACGGGTTCCAGCCGGCGACCGAGAGCACGGCGTCGTCGAGTCCGACAGCGACCACATCCTCGAACACCAGGAAGCGAAGGAACGACCGCAGCGCCGACACCGCCTGACGGCACGACGACAGCCCCCGGCCTTGGCAGACCTTCGTCGTGAATGCGGTGATGTCGGCGGCGGTGAGGTCGGCCAGGCCCAGGTGACCATCGAACACGCGGTTGCGGACGAGCTGGCTCGCGATGTGCACGTAGAAGCGCACCGTGCCGTCGACCAGCCCACGCTCGCGCAACAAGTAGGTGCGGAAGCCGAGGATGATCCGCTCGGCTTGGTCAGACGGTCCCAGCGTGTCGACGGCGACCACCACGCCGGTGCTCCGCAGGTACCCGATCAGCGGGCGCAGCGCGCGACGGGTTCGCAGATTCGCGACACCCGCCGCCCTCCTGGCCACGAAGAACGGCTCGACCCGGGAGCTGGCAAGGTCGCTGACGCCTAGGCCGTGGTCATCAAGCCAGCGGCTCAGATGCGCGAGCAGGTAGTGATGCTTCTTCGCTGGCGACGCCGTGTAACCCAGCCGCCGCAACTCGGCCTGGAACCCCTCGGCGTGCGCCGCCAAGGGACCCGTCAGTTCGATCCGCGCCCTCTTCACGTGCTCCTCCCGTCTCTCGATGTGGAGACGGAAGGATCCGCCGGACGCTCGCGATTATGCGGAGCGCCTCACCCTGGAGGACGCCAACTGACCAGCGTCGACGTCCTCGCCGCCGGGCCGGTTCCGCATAACCGCGGAGTCCGCATAAAAGCTGTTGCCCGCTTGAGGATCCCCACGTCCTCCCGCAGCTGGCGGTTCTCCGGCGCAGCTGGGTGAGCTCGTCGCGCTCAGCGGTGGTCAGGCCATCGCTGCGCCCGGCGTCGATGTCGGCCTGCTTGACCCACGCCCGCACCGCTGACTCGGTCAGGTCGAAGTCCGGGCCACTTGCCCGACAGACCGGTCGCCGCGGCTGCACGCCTCGACGATCTCGGTCTTGAACTCCGGTGTGAACGAATGACGGTGCCGGGGCTTCTTCTTTCCCACGGTCTCCATGATGGGCATCCTTTCCGGCGCTTCGCGCCTGATGGTGGATGTTCGTCAAACCGGGTCAGGCCCAGTTCACGACGACGAACGTGCGCTCGACCAGGCCCCTCGTGGTTGCAGGTAGCGACGGTGCCGGCCGTAGCTCTGACGGTAAGGGCTGGACCGAGTCTCCTCATGGATCCAAGCAGCCGTGTGCAGTCCGTCATCCACCCGCCACGAAGGCGACCACCACGTAGGCGGCGTGCTTGTCGAAGTTCTGCCGTCGGTGGTCGTACACCGTCGTCGTCCTCGGGTCGGCGTGGCGGGCAGCGATCTGGACCTCGCAGAGCGGGACCCCGGCGTCGAGCGCGCACATGATGAACCCGGCCCGCAGCATGTGGGGATGGACGTGGCCAAGTCCGGCCCGCTTGGCGATCGAGCGGACCCAGCGGTGGGCGGTGCGCCGGTCCAGGCGCTGGCCATCGCGTCGCAGCAGGATCGGGCCGGCGCTGCGCTCGCCGACGGCCAGGTCGATGGTCCGGGCGGTGCGCGGCACGAGCGGGACGACGGCCGGCTTGTTGCCCTTGCCGACGATGCGGAGTGTGCGGTGGCCCCGCTCGAAGCCCAGGTTCTCGATGTCGGTGGAGCACGCCTCGCTCACCCGCAGGCCGTTCAGCCCGAGCAGGACGGTCAGGGCGGCATGGGCGTGGTCGAAGCGCTCGGCGGCGAAGATCAGCGCTCCCAGCTCGGAGCGGTCCAGGCCCCGGGCGTCACGCGGGTGGACTTTTGGGCGGCGCACGTACTGGGCCGGATGGCGGCGATGCGGCCGTCGATGTGGGCGAATCGGTAGTAGCCGCAGACCGTTGACAGGCGCCGGTCGATGGTGGTGGCGGCCAGTCCCCGCTCCTCCATGGCCCGCACGTACAGCTCGATCTGCGGGCGGGTGGCGCCCAGCACATCGAGGCCGGCGTCCAACGCCCACTGGAAGAAGGCCCGAAGGTCATGGCGGTAGGCGTCGAGGGTGCGCCCCTGGTAGCGGGCCAGGAAGGCCGCTGCCGCCTGTTCGGCTTCGTCGGGCAAGTCGTCGTCGAGGGGCAGTGCGAGTTGGGTCGTCACGGCGGTCAGGGCAGTCATGGAACCTCCCGAGGTCGGTGGTTCCCATCGGACTACCGAGCCCCTCGCTCTTGTTGGCGGCCAACCGGCGTTGTTGGGTCAGGCTTCCGCGTGTTCTAGGGGTCGATGCGTTTGTACGTGAGCCTGAGGTCGTCTTCCCAGGGGCCGCCGTCGTGCGACATCGTCCCTCGCGCGTCGAGTCGGGTGCCGTCGGCGGAGATGGTGAACACCATGCGTTGGGCGAACCCGGCTTCGTCGCGATGCCAGCGCACCTCGCCATCAGCCAGCTCGACTGTGTATCGGCGTGAGATCTCACGCTCGTCGAAGTAGATCATCGTGAACGTGCCGGCGGCATCGTCGGAGCCGATGAGAGCTACGGCGCTGGGGATCTCCGGTTCGTCGATCTCCGAGCGCATCAGCATGAAGGCGCCTTCCTCGTGCCATTCGAACGATGTGCGACCGTGGAATGTGGTGCCCGGGACGAGAGGATGCGTCCCGGTCGTGCGCCACTGGCCGACCAGTGGTGTCAGCGGTTCGAGTGCGGGGTTGGCTCGAAGTGCTTCACGGCCGATGGGGGTCGTCATCAACACGATGTTCCCAGACGCCAAGGTTCGGGGCCATGCCGGCGACGACAATTCGACGGGCGAGGATGGGCAGTCCGCTTGCCTGAGCATCACGAGCGGGCCGCGACCCGGCGTTGTGGGGCTACCCCCGGCCGGAGGTCTGCCGGAGCGATATGGGACGGTCTCCGGATCGAGGTCCGGGCGCCAGCAACCTCCCCAAGCGACGGTCGCGCTGATCATCGCTCTTACCCGACCCGAGACCGGATCTGCGGACAAGGTGGTCCTTGCGGGGGCGGCCTTGGCCCGCTTGTCGCCGCTCGTCCATGCAAAGCCGTAATACACACCGAGGCTTACTCAGCTGCGGTTCGCCGTGGCTGGATCCTTCTCGATGACGAGTGCCCTCGCCGTCCGGGATGTGGCGACGGGCCGAGGTGAGGAGCCCTCAGCCGCTGGTGGCTGCCACTGAGGCAGCGGCGATCGTCGCGTGCATGGAGTCGATCACGTACTTGACCGCCGCGGCCGCCGGGACTTGCTCGGCGGCCTGAGCGATGCGGCGTCGGGCATGGGCTCGAGTGGTGCGCTCGGGGGCAACCACTTCGAGCAACTGGCTGGGACCGGCCAGGGCGAGCAGCGCGGCGGTGCGCGGGGCCATCGGCCCTTCGCCGGCGGCGGCCGCTCGAACGTCGGTGAGGATGGCGGCCTGGGCGGCCGGGTTCACCACAGGGTGTCGAGTGGCCCGCAGGCCCCGCTTGACACGACCGAGAACACCCTGCTCGACCATGGCGTCGACCACCTCGTTCCATCCCGCGTGCTTCACCGAGCCAAGCCTGCGCTTGAGGCTCTTCCCCTCGTGGGGCGCCAGGTTGTCCAAAGCCTGGATGAGCATCGGGTGCTGTGGCCGGCTCCCGCTGAGGTGGATGCGGCCGTCGCTGAGATCGAGATGCCCCTGTTGGGCGAGCTCGGTGACCAGCGCAGCGGTGACGCCGATGGCAGCAGCGCTGTGGTTGGCAGCGCCTCGCGCTGGGGACCCGTCGGCGTCGAGGGCCAGGAGGACGAAGGCCTCGGCAAGCAGCATTGGACTTATGATGGCGCACCGCAGGCGCTGCAGACGGCCGTCCAGGTCATGGTCAGGCCGCCGACCGGATCGTCCGGACGAACTGGCCGGCCGAAGGCATGCCCCGGTCCTGCGCCCTCCCATCGGCTTCGTAGTCCTCGAAGCGCACGGGGATCCCCAACGGCCCTCCTGGGTTGAACCTCGGGCTGTCCTGGAGGTGGAAGTGGATGTGGGGCTCACTGGAGTTGCCGGAGTTGCCCACCAGGCCCAGCACCTGGCCCGACGACACGCGCTCGCCCTCGGCCACCCGTATCGAGCCGGCCCGGAAGTGGGCCAGGGCGGCGTACTCGCCGCGGCCGAGGTCGATGACCACGTGGTTGCCGGCCGGTTGGGTGGTGTTCGTCTGCGCACCCGGTCGGTTGTCCGCCACCCCGTCGTGCACGCTGACCACGGTGCCGTCGGCCGGGGACAGCACCGGCTGAGCCCAGGCCCAGTAGTCGGCGTTGTCCGCGCCGTCGCCCCTATGCGTCGAGCCGTCCCGCCAGATGAGGAAGTCGAAGGCGTAGCGCTGGTCGGACGCCACTGCATGGTGGTTGCCGGCGCTTCCCCGGCCCACCACAGGCCGTCGAAGGGAAGGCGCAGGCGAGCCTTTGCCGGCTGGCCGGACCTGGGGTCGGGCGGCAGGGGCCGCACCGGCTCGACGGTCGGCCGCAGTCCTGCCGGGTCGAACACGATCTGAAAGCGCATGCGCCCCTCACCGGCGGCGTGGTCGGCGAAGTAGACACCGCTCGTGGAGCCGAGAGGGACGACCCGCTCCTCCAGTCGCTTGCCGATCGGCGCCCGGGCGCGCTGCTCGGCGAAGAGCCGTTCCACCTCGGCCAGGGAGATCTGCGCCTTGACCTGCGGGCTGGTCTGTTCGTAGACCGAGGCGATGTCACCGGCCACCAGCCGGTCCACCACGTCGCGACCACGGCCGAGCAGGCTCTGGGAGGCAGCTGCGTAGTCGCCGGCCACGGCTGTGTAGGCGACATCGGCGTCGTCAACGCGGCCCGACGCCGCCTCGGTGGTGGCCTCCCGATCTGCGGCGCAGGCGGCGGCGACGACGCTGGACAGGGCAATGAGTGCGACCGCTCCCCGGGACCTCATGACCGCGTCCACCCACAACGGCGGGCGGAGCCGGTGCGGGACACCCTGCGGTACTCCGCCACCATGGTCACGATCCCGACCAGGGCGGCGAGCCACAGGCCGAGGTCGCTGACCGCCAGCACCACGGCCACTCCCACGGCGGCCAGGATGACCCCTGCCAGTTGCTTGCTGGTGGGCTTGTACATGTCACGCTCCTTTTCGACGAGGTACTCGTGTCGACTGTGCGCCGCCGGCGCTGCGGGCGCATCGCCCAGGGGAGCGATTCGCGCCTCCGCCCGACGGCAGAATCGAGGGTGGCGAGCCTCTGTCGGAGGAGGGATCCGCCTGGCCCGGCTGAGGTGCAGCCACGCCTGGGGTCCAACCGGCAGGCCCAGCAGGTGGGGCTACGAGCCGGGCGTCACCAGGCCGCTCTCGTAGGCGAAGACCACCGCCTGCACCCGGTCCCGCACGCCCAGCTTGGACAGCACGCTGGACACGTGGGTCTTGATGGTCCCTTCGCCCACGAACAGCTCACTGGCCAGCTCGGCGTTGCTCCGGCCCGAGGCCAGAAGGCGCAGCACCTCCCGCTCCCTGTCGGTCAGGCGGTCGAGCTCGGGGCGGGCGGCCGGCCGGGCCGGCCGGGAGGCGAACTGCTCGATGATGCGGCGGGTCACCGACGGCGACAGGAGCGCGTTGCCCTGGGCCACCACCCGGGCGGCATGGACTAACTCCTCGGGGGGAGCGTTCTTTAGCAGGAAGCCGCTGGCCCCCGAGCGCAGGGCGTCGAAGACGTAGTCGTCCCGCTCGAAGGTGGTGAGGATCACCACGCGGGTGGCCAGCCAGGCCCGGGCGGTGATGCGCCGGGTGGCCTCCAGCCCATCCACCCCGGGCATCTGGACGTCCATCAGCACCAGGTCAGGGCGCAGTCGCTGAGCGGCGGCCACCGCCTGCTCGCCGTCCTCAGCCTCCCCCACCACGGCGATGTCGGGTTGTGACTCCAGGATCATGCGCAAGCCGGCCCGCACCAGGGCCTGGTCGTCGGCCAGCACCACTTCGATGCTCACGAGGATGCCCCGTTAAGCGGGAAGGTGGCTCGGACGTAGAAGCCGCCCTCCGGCCGAGGTCCGGCGGCCAGGTGGCCGCCGTGCAGGGTGGCCCGCTCCCTCATGCCGATGAGCCCATGGCCGCCGGTGGCGGTCGGCGCCGTCGGGACACCGCCCCCGTCGTCGAGGACCTCGACCTCCACCGTCCCGGACCGATAGCGCAGGTGGACCTCGGCGCTGGCGGCGCCCGAGTGCTTGAGGACGTTGGTGAGCGCCTCCTGCACGATGCGGTAGGCCGACAGCTCCACCGAGGAGGGAAGCGGTCTCGGCTCGCCGTCCACCCGCAGCTGCACCCCGAAGCGGGCCGCCGCCATCTGCGCCACCAGGTCCTCCAGCTGATCAAGGCCCGGTTGGGGAGCCAGGTCGTCACTGTCGCCCTCCTGACGCAAGAAGCCGAGGAGGCGGTGGAGCTCGGCGACGGCCTGGCGGCTGGAGGACTCGATGGAGGCCAGGGCGCTGGCGGCGTTGGGGGGGTCGCGCTCCATGACCAGGCGGGCCGCGCCCGCCTGGACGCCCATGACGCTCACGTGGTGCGCCACCACGTCGTGCAGCTCGCGGGCGATGCGCACCCGCTCGTCGAACACGGCCCGCCGGGCCCTGGCCTCACGTTCTCCTTCCAGCTCCGTCGTGCGCTCGCCCAGCTCCCGGGCGTGGCGGCGCCCCGAGCGACGGCGGCGCCCAACGCCCACATGGCCGACAGCAACACCAGGTTCAACGACAGGGTGAAGGCCTGGTACACCAGCAGGTTCTCGATGGGCGGGGCGTTGGTGACGACCTCCCGCCACAGCTCGGTCATGAGCACGGCCACGCTGGCCGCACAGACGGGGCTGCGCCACCTGGGGCGGCCATGGGCGGCGGCGCTGTAGACGGCGAGGCCGAGAGCGAGGACCGACACCGCCGCCTCCAGGGACTCGAACACCACCCGGGCGGCCACGAAGCCGCCGGTGCAGACCAGCAGGACCCCGAGGGGCCACCGCCGCCGGGCGGCCAGGGGGACGAAGGTGGCGGCCAGGCCGGCGACCACGGTGGGCGTGGCCGGCGGGCGGTAGGAGGGGGAGCCCGCCTGGTTGACCTCGACGGTCACATGGGCCGAGACGAGGGCAGCGGCGAGCAGGGCCAGGGCCAGGACGGAGTCGGCGACTACCGGGTGTGCCCGCGCCCACGCCCTCGCCGCCTCCATCGCCCTCACGCTCCACGACGGTAGCGACTGGCATGGCCGAGCTCATCAGCCGGGAGACGGATCGATGGGGCTATCGCCCTCCGTCGAACGGCAGAGGCCCGTCGGCGGCGTGGCGGCATGGCGCCGGCTTGGCCCGGCGACGAGCTGCCCCCCCGACCGCCGGCTGCGGGCCACATGGCGCGGCAAATGCCTGGTTTGGCGGCGTTGGTGCGGGGTAGGGCAGCCGTCAACAGTTGGGAGGGCCGACGGTGGGTTGGCGTGTCCAGGCCGAGTTCGACGCCGATGAACGCTCGGTTCCCGATGCTCGTTCGCTTGTCGCCTCCACCCTGCGCAGCTGGCATGTCTCCGAGCTCGAGGCCAGCGCCTGTCTGCTGGCCACCGAACTGGCCACCAACGCCGTTGTCCACGCCCGAACGCCCTATCGGATCACCCTCGAGCTCGGCCCGCCGAACCTGCGAGTGCTCGTGGCGGACGGCTCGCGGGCCCTGCCCAGTCGGCGGCCGCCCGACTCCTCGGCGGTCACCGGCCGCGGCCTGTCCATCGTCGAGGCCTTGGCCCTGGACTGGGGAGCCCGCCACGCCGGCGACGGCAAGGTGGTGTGGTTCGACCTCGCCACGGGACCGGGCGACTCTGTTTCCGCCGACAGGCTGACCCAGATGGTCTAGGGGCGGGACCGCCTCTGAGCGCGAGGAATGTCGACCAGCTGCCACCTGCTGGCGCAAAATGCGCTCCCGGTGTTCCATTGGGCGCCTGTGGTCGACCGGCTTCAATCCCGACCCCGCCTGAGCAGGTAACCCGAGAGCCCGAGGCCGACGACGACGGGACCGACGACCCCGTAGAGCCAGATCTCAAAGGTCATCACGCCGACCAGGACGACGAGCGACCCGACGACCACGAGCC
>DATAIT010000024.1 GCA_036262515.1 Acidimicrobiales bacterium
CAGCGGCGTCTCTTCGTTGGTGCTGTAGGCGTCGTCCACCGCATCGGGGGGCACATTGTCCGTGACGTTGATGCTCACCTGCCCGATGTCGGCGGTCTCTTGATGTTGATCGGACTGGAACACCCGGTACGTGAACACGTCGACGCCGGTGAAGCCGGGGTTGGGGGTGTAGACGAACGCGCCCGGTCCGGCGTTGGGCTCCAAGCCCATTTGGAGCGTCCCGTTCTGGGGCGGGTTGACGACATTGACCATCATGTAGGCGCCCTCGGGGTCGTAGTCGTTGGCCAGCACCCCGGGTTTCGGAACACGGAGCGGCACGTTGGGGAAGGCTCGGTAGCTGTCGTCTGCCGCTCGGGGGTAGTCATCGACGCCAAAGATCCTGATCCGCACCTGCGCGGTGGTGGTTGCCTTGCCGTCCGAGGCCGTGTAGGTGAACGAGTCGTCGCGCCAAGCCGGGTCTGGGTAGTCGGGTTCCGGGGTGAAGGTGAACGAGCCGTCGGCGGCCATTACCACGGTGCCGTGGGCCGGCCCGGTGGCCACCGCCGCGGTCAGGGGTTCACCCTCGGGGTCGCTGTCGTTGCCCAGTACCCCGGGGGCCGGCACCGACAGCGACGTGTCCTCCTGGGTGCTGTGGGCATCGTCCACCGGCTGGGGGGCTTCATTGGGGGGGAGGGTGGACCCCCGCAGCGCGCCTGGCCCAGGTACAGGTGGCCGTGGAGGATGCTGCCGCCCTCCACGAGGCGACCCCGGGCGATCGGCCGGGTGGCTCGACTTCCATGCCGCAAGCGCGAGGATAGTGCGATAGCGCGAAAGTGGCTATCTACTTTGACCGGCTATCCTTCGGCCATTGCCATGACCGCCCGACGCAAGACGTCCTTCGAAGTCGATTTCGCCAAAGTGGAGTCAGCCAAGGAGATCCTCGGCACCAACACGCTGACCGACACGGTTGATGCGGCGCTCGACGAGGTCATCCACCTTCAGCACCGCCGGCACCTGGTCGAGTTGCTCTTCACGCCCGGACGCCTCCAGCTCGACGACCCCGAAGTGATGGCCGGCGCCTGGCGCTGAGTCCCGGCATGGCCGTCTACCTCGCTGACAAGAGCGCTTTGACGCGCACCGACACCCGACCTGCGGTGCGGGACGTCGTCGAGCCGTTGCTCCTCGCCGGGCGCATCGCCACGTGCGGCATCGTCGACCTCGAGCTGCTGTAACAGCGCCCCGACCCCGGCCACCTACGTCGAGCTCGCCGACGCGCTGCGGGCCATGCCGCGCGTCCCCGTGACCGAGGCCGTCGTGGACCGCTCCCTAGCGGTGCAGGCGCAGCTGGCGTCGACGTCGGAGCATCGCTCCGTGCCGCTGCCGGACCTGCTGATCGCCGCCTGCGCCGAAATGGCGGGGCTCGCCGTCTTGCACTACGACGCCGACTACGAGCGCATCGCGGGCGTCACCGGCCAGCCGGTCCAGTGGGTGGTGCCGCGCGGGACGGTCCCGTAGTTGAAGACGCGGCCGCTCCGGGGGACGCTCCGGGGACGGCGCTGCACCACATCTGCACCACAAGAGGAAGCAAAACAGGGTCAACAGCGGTGCCCAAAGGTCGCGCAAAAAGGGCCTCTGAACTGCGGTTTTGCGAAAATCGGCAGGTGGGCGCCGCACGCCCTCCAACGTTCGCAACGTAGAAGTCGTGGGTTCAAGTCCCATCACCTCCACCAACGGTTGACGTTAACCCCAGCCGAGAGAATCACATCCATGTCCACCCCCGCCATGGCCACGATGAACCGGGCGGCGCTGGCTGGTGCGACGTTCGTCACCCTCCTGGTGGGCTGCACCTCATCCAGCTCCTCTGGGCGAGTAGCGCCTCTGGAGGGTGTCGGGTTCGCGTCGTTTGCGGCCGCACCCACGGACGTTCGAGATGGGAAGCCCGAGACTGGGATCATTTCGCTGTTGGTCACCAACGACCGGGGTTCTGCGTTGCGCATCACACGGGTCGAGCCCGAAGACCCTTCAAGGCGGTCGGGGAGGGGGTCGCGACGCTTCGGCAGCGGTGCCTCTACCTGAAGGGCGCCGTCGCCACCCTTTCCGGGGGGCGACGGGTCTGGTTGACCTTCGACGACGGAGCAGCCATCGGCGCGGTGAAACTGCCCCACGGCCGTGATTGTGATTCGAATGCGGTTGTGACACCGAGGCCACCGGTCACGTAGGAGGAGGTGACGGACCCTGCGTCGCATGGCGCGTTCGTGGCCACCGGTGAAAGGGACTCCGGACATCGCAACGGTTTCTGAAGAGGCACTAGGTTTCGTTCGTGGCGACCCAAGCCGAGAGAGCGGAGCGATTCCTCTCCTTGCATCAGCGTGCGGAGCCGTTGCTGATGCCCAACCCGTGGGACGTCGGCTCGGCCAGGGTGCTGGCCGGATTGGGTTTCGAGGCGCTGGCCACGACCAGCGGCGGATTCGCCGCAACGCTTGGCCGCCTCGACGGGTCCGTGACCCGGGACGAAGCTGTCGCCCACGCCGCCGCCGTGGCCGCCGCGGTTGAGGTACCGGTCTCGGCCGACTTCGAGAACTGCTACTTCGACGAGCCGGCAGGAGTGGCGGAGACGGTCGAGCTCGGGATCGGTGCAGGCTTAGCCGGATGCTCCGTCGAGGACTGGGACGGCGAGGCCATCTACGACGTCGGTCTGGCGACCGAGCGAGTGGCGGCGGCGGCGGAGGTCGCCCACCGGGGCCCTGTGCATCTCGTCCTCACGGGCAGAGCGGAGAACCACATCCACGGCCGGGACGACCTGGCCGACACGATCGCCCGCTTGCAGCGCTACCAGGAGGCAGGTGCGGACGTGCTCTTCGCTCCTGGCGTGACTGCGCCCGACGACCTCCGCCGCCTTCTCGCCGAGGTCGACCGACCAGTCAATGTCGTCGCGCGCCCCGGGTGCCCGCCGGTCGCCGAGCTGGCCGCGCTCGGGGTGCAACGGGTCTCCGTCGGAAGCTGGTTCGCATTGTCGGCTCTCGGCGCAGGCGTCGAAGCGGCGACGGAGTTCCGCGACCACGGCACCTTCGGCTACCTGGACCGGGCTGGGATCGGTGCCGCCGCCGTCCGCTCCAGCTTCGGGCCGCACTGACAGTTTCGGACTGGCGATCCCTCGCTCCAGGGCGACCCCGGCGGAACGGGTCGGGCTCAGGTGCGCCGGATCGGTCCCTCCTCGTCAAACGACGAGATCGGGTCGTGGCGCGCTCCTTCCGCACGGCAACCGGGACTCATTCGTCGTCCGACCCGCCACCCGGGGCGATGGGCTCCAGCCGCGGGCGCCGCCCGATGACACCCGCCGCCAGGAGCGCCATCCCGAACCCGGTGGCGATTGCACCGGCAGCCGCGATCGCTCCGTCGAACGGCTCGGGCAGGTCGCGCGGCCTGCGCACGTCGACGACGGCCCGGACGAGATCCTGCTTCCTCGACGCCTCGGTGCCCGCGCGCGTGTCGGTCCACACGGCCATTGCTCTGCGGTCGACGGCGATCAGTCCCAACCGACTGCCCAGATCGGCGAGCCCACGCTCGCTGCCGAAACCGACCTGGGAGCTGAACGAGCGGTCCGACAGCCGCGTGCTCGGCGTGAAGGTGCGCCCGCCGTCGAAGGACGACTGCAGCGAGACGTCGTTGTTCAGGTTCGAGCGGTCCCTCCGCCGGTCGTAGTACACGACGTCGAGACGACCGTCGGGTGCGAGCGCGATCTTGGGCAGGTACTGGGATGTGGCGTCGTGCTGCCTCGTGTCGTTGACACGCACCGGCGGCGCCCACGAGCGGCCGTCGCGGGAGCGCCAGAGCCACACGTCCGCGTCGCCCAGACGCCCGTCGACGAAGGCGACATAGACGGCTCCCCGCCGGTCCACGGCGAGCGAGGGTGATGGTGGCAGGAACACCACGAAGCGCTCGGTGGGCACCAGGCGCCCGGCGACGACGGCCTCGGTCCACGTCGCGCCCTTGTCCGCCGACCGGGCCAGTACCAGCCGCCAGGGGCCGTCGTAGGGCTCCCCGCCGCGACCCTCGTGAGCGCCGGCGTAGTCGAGGCGATCGTCGCCGAGGTCGAGGTAGAGGAGGAAGAGCTGCCCGTCCGGCCCGACCGCGGACGACGGGGCGACGACCCGCAGTCGAGCAGGATCACTCACGCGCACCGGATCACCCCAGCTCCGCCCGCCGTCGTCGGAGCGCGAGAGCAGCACGGGGTTGCCCGTCTCCGCAAAGGCGAGCAGCCCCGTGGCTTGCGCCTGCACCCAACTGAGGTACAGCAGGCCGGGCGTGTTCGGGTCGGCCGCAAGCCGCACCTGGAACTGCAACGGGCCGCCCACCTTGGTGGGGGCCGTGAGCTGCTCGGAACCGGCGGCCGCCGTCGTGATCCAGACCGCGTTCGGCACGTTGCCGAGGCCCTTCAAGGTCACGAAGGAGACGTACAGCGTGCCGTCCTTGCCGAAGGCAACATCCGGCGCGAAGCACTTCGGCTCCTCGCCGTCGGGCAACGGGATGTCCAGCCTGTCCCACGTCGCCCCGCCGTCGGACGAGACGTGCAGCGCGCACGAGAACCGGGGGGAGTCCACGCGGTTGGCGATGGCGAGGCGGGCTTCGTCGACGGGACTGCGAGCAAGTGTCGGGGAGTTGTTGGCGGAGATGTCCCGAGGATCGGTGGCGCCCGCGTCGACCGGGACGTTCCCCCCCACCAGCGCCGTCCTCGCCGGCGTGGCGTACGAGGTCGCCGCCAACCATGCTCCCGCCCCGGTGACGACGAGGGCCGCACCCACCAATGCCTGGAGCGGTGACCGGCGCCTGCGCCGCTCCCCAACGGTCTGGCTCAGCGCCTGCTCCTCTTCCCCGTCGTATCCGGCACTGTCGTGTCCACGCTAATGGCCTCCATCGGGATGAGCGAGGATCGTTTCCCGAGGCGCCCGGCGCACCCTCACGGCCGGCGGCGCCGGTTCTGGAGGCTGCTGACGGCCAGCCAGACGCCGAGCACCACCGCCACCGCCACCGCCACCATCGCGAGAACACCCAACGGGCCGAGCCCGGTGGAGCTCTTCTCCGGCGCCTCGCCGGCGGGTGCTCGAACCCGCCCAGCACGATGTGGGACCGCCGGCGCCTCCAGGAACGACCGCTTGTCGAGGATCCCCGACCCCTTCACGTAGACCCAGTTTTCGTACACGGACGGGCGGTAGGCGTAGCGGCCTGAGGGAAAGAACAGCGGGACGGCGGGCGGATCGGTCGCCAAAAGTTGAAGCATCTCCGTCACTGCGGCGAGGCGGGCGCCGCGGTCGGCCGTCGAGGCGATGCGTCCGGCGAGAGCGTCGAAGGCGGCACTCCGGTAGCCGGTGTAGTTCAGCGAGCCGTCCGCCGGTGGCGTTCCGAAGAGCCTGGCAAGGAAGTCCGGGTCGTACGACGCCAGCGCCGGCACGGACCAGATGGCGACCTGGAACGATGGCGGGGATCCGTCCTCGCCCACCGCCTTGGAGAGATCGCGGCGAGGAACGGGGCGGAGTTCGGCGCGGGCACCCGCCCGCTGCAGGGCGGCGACCACCTGGCGACCGGCCTCGAGCCTGACCGGGTCGTTGTCGGGCGCCAGCACGATCACCGGGCCGATGGCCGACGCCGCCAGCCCGGCCCGGGCCGCCGGTTCGTCGAAGACGTGCACGACCTTCGGCGACGCCCAGGGAGACGCGGGGTGCACATACCCGCGATCGGCGGCGACGGCGCCCTCCACCGCCCGGGCGATCCGAGTGAGGTCCAGTGCCTCGGATACCGCCCGGCGCACCTCGGGGCGGTCGAACGGTGGCTGGCGCTGGTTGAACAGAAGCGCCGTCCCGAGGTAGGAAGGTCCGTCGACCACTCGCGTGCCCAGGTCGTCCACGCGCGTCGCGGCGTCCGTCGTGAGGTTCATCGGCAGCATGTCGACCGCCCCCCGCTCGAGGGTCCTCAGCGTCTCCTCGGCGTCACCGATGATCGGCACCTCCAGGGCCTGGACGGCGGGCGCGCCGCGGAAGTAGTCGGCGTTTGCCTCGAAGCGGTATGCCCCACCCGGGAGGCGCGCCACCAGCCGGTAGGGCCCACTGCCCACGGGGAGGCCGTCGGGGGCGAGGGCCGCCGGGCTCAGGCCCTCCCACAGGTGGGCCGGCAGGATGGGCAGGTCGGCAAGCGGCTGGTCGGCGAAGCCGGGCGCCTGGTGCCGGAGCTTGATCTTCACCGTCAGCGGGTCCACCACCTCGGTGCGTTCGACGGCCGACACCTCGGGCGTGAACCGCGGGTGCGGACGATCGGCGACGAAGGCAAGGGTGAACGCCACGTCGGCGGCGGTGACCGGCACGCCGTCGTGCCACCGGGCTTTGTCGACCAGGTGGACGGTGAGCTCCCGTCCGTCCGCGCTCGTGTCGACGGCGCGGGCCAGCCACGGTTGGGGGACGCCGTCGGCGTCGCGCCAGAAGAGGGTGTCGTAGACGAGCGTCATGAGGGCGTAGCCCAGTTCGAACGTGTACGGCGTGAGCGTGCCGTCGTCCTGTGGGAACGGCAGCCGGACGAGGGCGGCCCGGGCGGTGGGGGCCGGAGCACCACCCGCGGCGGCCCGCATCCCCGGCGATGGCGGTGCGAGCCACACGACGGCGGCGAGCAGCATCGTCCATCGGACGGCCGTCGTCGACGCACGCTTCCGGATCACCCGTGGAGTCTGCCCGTCGGGAGCAGGCAAGGGGCCGCACCCCCGTGCCGCCGGCCCCCGGCCGTGCTGCACGCGGGTCGAGACATCCACGGCGCGACGGGCAACGTGGATCGCGCCGGCGTTACGCTGGTGTGAAGTGAGGGGACGGCCGGGGAGGCGGAGCTTGGGCAGGCGCGGGCGCGCCGTCTCGCGCGCCTTGGGCCTTGCCGTCCTCCTTCCGGCGTCCTGCGGATCGACGCCCTATTACCCGCCACCTCCCACCGTGGTGCACGTGTCGATGAAGGAGTACGCGTTCGTCTACACGCCACCCCAGCGCGCCGGGCACATCGTGTTCGAAGCTCGGAACGACGGCCGACTGGCCCACGATCTGGCGCTCGTCCAGCTCCCCGCCGGAACGCCGCCGATCGACGAGCAGCTGCGTTCGAAGAAGCGCCGCGGAGTCCCCACCATCGCGCTCATCCCGGCCCACCAACCGAAGACGGGCGCGACGTTCGCCGTCGAACTGACACCGGGGCGCTACGCCATCATCTGCTTCCTGAAGGACGCCGACGGGGTTCAGCACGACCAGAAGGGCATGAGCTCCGAGTTCCGCGTCCGGTAGGCGGCGACGCTACGGCCGCGCCGCGGCCATACCGACCATGGGGCGGGCCAGGCGGACACTCCCTGTCGATCCGCGGAACGAGGCGTCGCCGAAGGCGAACACGCCGCCATCGGACGCGACGAGCCAGTACCCCCGGCCGAACGGCGTGGCCGCCATGCCGACGACGGGCGCGTTCAACCGCAGGGCACCGGTGGAACCGTGGAACGTCGAGTCACCGAAGGCGAAGATGCCACCGTCCGAGGCGACCAGCCGGTAGCCGTCGCCCGAGGAGGTGGCCGCCATGCCGACGATGGGCTTGTTGAGCCGCAGGGCGCCGGTGGAACCGCGGAACGGGGCGTCGCCGAAGGCGAACACGCCACCGTCCGAGGCGACCAGCCAATAGCCCTTGCCCGACGGTGTGGACGCCATCCCGACGACGGGCGCGTTGAGCCGCAAGGCGCCGGTGGATCCTCGGAAGACGGCATCCCCGAAGGCGAACACACCGCCGTCGGCTGCGACCAGCCAGTACCCGTTGCCCGTCAGTGTGGCCGCCATGCCGACGACCGGCTTGTTGAGGCGCAGCGCTCCGGTCGAACCCCGGAACGGCGCTCCCCCGAAGGAGAACACACCGCCATCCGCGGCGACCAGCCAGTACCCGGTCCCCGAGGGTGTGGGCGCCATGCCGACGATCGGAGCGTTCAGCCGTAGCGCACCGGTGGAGCCCCGGAAGGGGGCGCTCCCGAACGCGAACACGCCGCCGTCCGCGGCGACGAGCCAGTAGCCGCCGGATCCGTACGAGAACTTGGCTGCCGCCGCTGCCGACGTCCCGCCCGGGGTGGTGACCGAGATCGTCACGACGCCGGCCGGCTGTGGCGGCGCCACGGCCGTGATCGTCTGGGAGGACTCCACCACGAAGCTGCTGGCCGCCACCGCTCCGAAGCGCACGGCAGTGGCGCCGGCCAGACCGTTGCCCTTGACGGTGACGACCGTTCCGCCCTCCGGCGGCCCGAAGGCGGGCGCGATCCCGGTCACCTCCGGCACAGGGGTGTACACCTCGGCCGATCTGACCTTGCCGGCGTCGCCCTCGCCTCCCGTCACGAGGACGCGGCCGCACCGCTCGCCGCATGCCGCCGTGGGACCCAAGGCGAGGACCGTGCTGGTGTGGTCCTGGCGGGCTGTCGACATGGCCCCTGCGGACCGCCAGCGCCCGTCCGTCGGATCGAAGGTCTCCGCCGACGCCCGCAGAGGCGTGTCGTGCCCGATCCCGCGACCCAGCCTGATGTCGCTCGGCGTCTGGCCGCCCGTCACCAGCACCTTGCCGCTGGGCAGAACCGTGGCACCGGCATACGCCCGGGCCGTGAGCATCGAGCGACCCGGCGACCACTTGCGCAGGGCGGGATCGAAGATCTCGACGTCGTTCACGACGCAGTCCCCGGAACCGCACGGCGTGCCGCCGGCCACGAGGACCCGACCGTCGGGCAGGGACGAAGCGGTGTGGCCTCTCCGGTCGATCGCCGGCGCCGGCCCCTCGGTCCACGAACCGTCCGCCGGATTGAAGATCTCGGCGGTCGCGATCTGTCCGACCGGATCGTCGGCGCACAGCGAGGGGAACTGGTAGCGGCTCCCTCGGTAGCCGCCCACCACGAGGACCCTCCCGTCGGGCAACGCGTTCGCCGTGTGGTCCACGGTGGCGAACCGACGAGGGGCGGTCGCCGTCCAGGCGCCGGCACCGCCGCCGGCAGCGGGATCGAAGATCTCGGCCGCCCCCGGGACCGGCGACTGGCACGCCCCGGGGAGCTCGAACTCGTTGACGAACCCGCCGGCCACGAGGACCCGCCCGTCACCGAGCGGGGTGGCCGTGTGCCGTCCCCGCGCCCGGTTCATGTCCGGCCCGGTCGCCCAGGTGTTCGTGGCCGGGTCGTAGAGCACGCTCGAGGCCAGGTTGTCGGCGTTCGGCGTGAGCAGATCGGCCCCGGCCGAAGTCAGCCCCCCGGCGACCAGCACCCTCCCGCTTGGCAACACCGTGGCGGTGTGTCCGGTCCGGCCGGGCGGCGGCATCGGAGCCGCCGGGACCCACGTCCCGGCGCCCGGGTCGTAGAGATCCGCCGACACCTGCGCCGTTCCATCGGTGGCCAGCCCACCCACCACCAGCACCTTGCCGTTGCCGAGGAGCGTCGCCGTGTGGCCGCTGCGTTCGCCCGACGGAAGATCGCCGGCCGGGTCCCACCGCCCGACGGCGGCGTCGACCCGCACCGACACCGAGGTGTGGTCGTTGCCCGGTGTGGGGTCGGACGCGCTCGTCACGCTGGCCGACTGCTCGAGCCTGCCCTCGCTGAGGGCCAGGAGGAACAGCGTGACCTGCACCGCGGCACCGGGTTCGAGGCCATCCTCCACGCAGGCGAAGCCCGCAGCATCATGGGTGCACGATCCTTCGCTGGCCGTGACCGTCAGGATGTCGCCGTCGGCGGGCACGGGCCCGGCGACGCGGACGCTCCCGGCCGGGCTGGGCCCGTTGTTGGTGGCGGTCACGGTCACGGTGACCTCCTCACCTGCGGTCACCGGGTCCCGCCCGGCCGTCGCCGACACCGAGACGTCCGCCGGGCCGGCATCGGTCGCCTGGTAGCGGGCCAGCGCGACGTTCACCTCGTCCCTTCCTGCGGTCACCGGGCGGCCGGCCTGCACGGCCACCGCCTGGGCCTCGTCGGACAACGAGCCGTAGTCGGTGATGGCGGCGCCGTCACCGCTGAAGGTCGTGTCGAGCTCGCCGTTGGGGCCCAGCCGAAGCAAGAGGGCGTCGCTGTCGTCGAGATCGGGGTCCGTGGCGGCGGTGAGGCCGGCGACGAGCAGCCTGCCCGCGGGATCCACTGCCAGCCCGTTGGCCCGGCTGGCGACGCCCACCTGGGTCACGAGCTTCCCGGCGTCGCCGAAGCTCGGGTTGAGGGCCCCGAGGTCGGTGTACCGGACGACGGTGACTGCCGGAGTTCCGCCGGGCACGTCGTTGGAGACACCGGCGGCGACGACCTCGCCGCCCTGCACCGCCAACGCGGCGAGATTGGCGCCGGAGCGGATGGCGGTCTTCACCGTGCCGTCGCCGCCGAACCCGGTATCGGGCGCGCCGTCGGCGCTGTAGCGGGCCAGCCCGAAGCGTGATTCCGTACCCTTCACCGCCGTGCCGCCCGCGACGATGTCGCCGTCGTCGAGGACGAGGTCGGACAGGAAGTCGTTCGACAGGGTGGGCGGATCGGGAGGCGGGCTGGCGGTGGTGATGATGTTCGTCGTGACCGTTCCCCCGGAACCGAACGAGGGATCCAGGGCCCCCGCCGCGTCGTAGCGCGCCAGCGCGAAGTCCGCCTGTCCGAGGTTGGCTGAGATGGGGGTGACCACGGTGGCGCCCACCACGATGCGGCTGCCCTGGAGCACGACGGCCGAACCGGCGATGCCGAGGTCGGAGATGATCACGCCGGGCGTGGGGCTGGCGCCGTTGAAGCCCTGGTCCGGGGCGCCGTTGGCGTTGTAGCGCGCCACGATCACGTGCCGGTCCACCGTGCCGACCACCACGATCTTGCCGTCAGGGTCGACGGCGACGTCTTCGAACGACTCGTTCGAGTAGACGTTGCGATCGTCGACGCCGCCGGTATCGAGGGCGACCATGCCTCCGGCGCCGAAGGTCGGGTCGAGGGTGCCGTTCTCGTTGTACCGGGCGAGGAGGGCATCGGTCGGGAAGCTGGTCAGCGGGAAGACCTGCCGGGAGCCGGCGACCACGATCTTGCCGTCCGGCTGCACTGCGAGTGCATATGCCTGGCCCGGAGGGGCGAGGACCACCCCGCCGCTGAAGGAGGGGTCGAGGTCACCGACGGCCGCGCCGGCGGGCACGGCGCCGAGCGCTGCGGCCACCAGCACCACCGCCATCACGGCCCGGCGCCAACCACTCATCGATACCCACCCTCCCCCTGGGGGACGGCGTCGCCGTCCGCGTCGTCTGCGTCCCTGCCCGCCTGATCGCGCCGGCCGTCGACGTCCACCTGCTTGCGGCGACGACGGCGCAGCACGACGGCGGCACCCATCACGACCGCCGCCGCGGCTGCCAGCGTGACGGGCAGCATCGAGCGCCCGCTGTCCGCTGCATCGACGGCGTCGTCACCCGCCGGGCCGCCGAAGTCGACCTCGGTGGCGAACAGGTCCTGGCCGTACTCGTAGATCTCGCTGTTGCGCGTGTCCGGCCACGCCGCCAGCGCCCGGTTCGACAGGGACAGCAGCCCGAGCCGGCTGCCGTAGTCGACCAGCCCGGCTGCGGACGGGATGTCGTAGCGCGTGCCGATGGTGGTGTCCGACATCTCGGACGTCAGGCGGACGGCGGGACCGAACCGGGCACCTCCGGGGGGCGACGACACCAGGTAGGTGTTGTTGCGCACGTTCTCCGGGTCGTCACGGCGATCGAGGAACACGGCATCGACCCTGCCCGTCGGCGCCACCGACAGGCGGGGCAGATACTGGTGGCGGCCGTTGCCCACAGGATCGTCGTTGAGACGCTGACGTGGTTCCCACGTGCGTCCCCCGTCGCCCGAGCGACGCAGGAACACGTCCCAGTCGCCGTTGGTGGCGTCGTGCCACGCCGCGAAGACCCGGCCGGCGCCGTCGACGGTGAGCGCCGGCGGCGGCATGGTGTAGATGAGCATGACCCGCTCCGGCGGGACGACGGCTCCGTCGACGAGCACCGCCGGCCGGAACGTCCTGCCACCGTCGGAGGACGAGGTCAGGTGCAGCGACCACTGGCCGGGCCAGGTCGGACCCTCGAGGCCCTGGTAGTCGCGGGCGTCGTCCTCGAGGTCGTAGTAGAGGACGTGCACCGCATGGTCGGGACCGAGGGCCAGCGCGGGCGCCACGATGCGCCGGGCGGGATCGCTTATCCGCACCGGTTCGGAGAACGTCTTCCCACCATCGTCGGAGTACGCGGACATGATCGGGTTGGGCGGCGCGCCGAGCCCACCGAGCGGCGAGGCCGACGCCTCCAACCAGACGAGGTGGAGCCGACCCTTCGATCCCATGCTCGGGTCGAGGGCCATGCGCACCATGTAGCGCTCGGGGCCGAGCAACCGGCGCGGTGCGCTGAAGGACCGGCCCCGGTCCGGCGACGTCACGAGCCACGTCCCGGTCGGAGAGTTGCCCTGGCCGGCCAGGGCGATGAAGCTGTAATAGAGCAGCCCGTGCCTGTCGAAGGCGATCTCCGGTGCGTAGCACTTCTCCGCCTTCTCCGGCAGATTCGGCACCGGCTTCACCGGGATCCAACCCCTTCCTCCATCACCCGACAGATGGAGGGTGCATCCGAAGTCCGGGTTGTCGAGCCGCCCGGCCATGGCGACGAAGCGTGGTGCGGTGGGATCGGCCAACAGCACCGGGCTGTTGTGGGCCAGCTGGACGCGTCGGTCCAGCCCGCTCACCACCACCTCCGGGCGCGCCACGGGCGCGGCCGCTGCGGCGACCGCGCCCGAACCGGCGGCACCCGCCGCTGCAACTACAGCGGGAACCATGGCAAGGAGCACCGCACAGGAACCAGCCCTGAGCCGGCCCCGAGGGGCCGGCTCAGGTACAGCACTCGTCATTTCCCGTTCCCTTGGTCCGCCGACAGCGAGAAGGGTCTAGATGAGGGTGAAGTCGATGACCTGCCCGGTCACCACGTCGGGCACGTCCTCCACGCAGATCTTCGCTGCGCCTGTCGTGTTCCCGACGACGGGGATGACGAAGTGCTTCTTGAACAGCGGCCCCATGAACTTCGTCCCGCCACCCGTCGCAGGCGTTGCGGTGAGCAGCGTGGTCCCCGAGCCGATCGTCGGCCGGTGGCAGTCGCTGGTGGACCCTGCCTGGCGGAACGTCACCGAGTAGGGCTTGGACTTGAAGTTCTTGGCCTTCAGGGCGATCTCGTCACCGAGCTTCGGGTAGTTGACCCCGTCGCCCACTGCGCCCGACTGCGACGTTCCGGTGATCTTGGCGCAGCCAGGGCCGTAGACGTACGACAGCGTCGCCGAGTCGCACACCACGAGGGTGCCGATCCGCTGGGTGCACGCCCAAGCCACAGATGCGAACAGCACGAACGCTGCAGCAGTCGTGGCCCCGCCCACCACGGTCCGCCGCCGCCATCTCCTCGGTGTCAGTGTCTCCATGTTGTTGCGCTGCTCCTTTCGTTGGCGGCAGAGGCCCGGCGGGCCTCCTGCCTGTGGGTTGGATCCTGGAAGCTCTGGTGACTGCCCATAGGGTGCTCGCTCATCCGACCAGCTTGGTGATGAACGTGTCCCGCCCGCTGCCGTTGTAGGTGGTGTCGTAGGCCGTGCCGGTGCCGTTCGGGGAGCCGGCATTCGGATATCCCAGGCGGCCGGTCCGGCCGGTGATGTACGCCTCGGCGGTTGCGCCGCTTCCCCGCACCGCGATGCCGAAGCCCCGGTCGAACCCGGGTCCGTCGAGCAGCACCGAGTACGCCGCCGTGGTGAGGGCCGGGTCGAGCTTGGTCACGAACACGCCGGTCGGCGAGTTGTGCAGCTCGAAGCCGAGGTAGGTCGTGTTCATCGCCCCGTTGGCAAAGATGCCCGACACGGCCGGCGTGACGGAGCCCACCTGGGGGAACACCCCGGCGGCGATGCCCGGATTGATGGTGCTGCCCGGCGATGCGCCGTCGCAGTCACCGACACCCGTGACGTCGGAGTCGCCCGGGTTCCGTCCGGACGGCACGGTGACGTTGTCGACGCTGGTAAACTGGTCGGGCTCCTCGTTGGCGCTGACCGTGATCGAGACACCCGTCGCCGAGGCGGTGGCATACGCATTCATGGTGACGTTCGTGCCGCTCGCGCCCGAAACCCTGGTATCGGTCGGGATGCCCGCTCCCGAGATGGGGCGGCCGATGTCGGCACTGGTCAGGGCCGGGCTCACGTTGGCGATGACGTTGCTCCCCGAGGTGACATCGCCGGTCGCTGCGATGGGGGTCGTGGTGGCCCTGTTGTCCTGGAGGCGGCACGTCGTCCACCCGGTGATGTAGACGTCGCCCGCCGAGTCGAGGGCGATGGCCTGGCCGTAGTCGGCACTGGGCCCGCCGACGAACGTGGAGCGCAGGATGCCGCCGCCCGGCTTCATCTCGGTGACGAAGGCGTCGCCCTCGAGGAACAGGGTGGAGCCGCTCGTCGTGGCGCCGCGCCCGCCGTAGGTGGAGTCGAAGACGCCGCCCGTGATCGGGAAGTACGGCGTCACGGAATCCTTCGGGTCGTTGGGATCGGCGGTGTCGGGAGCGGGGCCGGACGTGGTGTAGCCCGTCACGTAGGCGTTGCCGCTTCCGTTGACGGCGATGCCCCAGCCCTCCTCGAGACCTCCGCCGCCGAGGAAGGTCGAGTACACCCGGCTGTACGCACCGGACGCTGCGGGGTTGACCTTGATCACGTAGGCGTCGCTGTAGCCGCCGTGATAGGCCTGCGACATCGGGCTGCCGAAGTTGTTGGTGCTGCCGTTCTCGGAGACGCTGATACCGGTGAGGTAGGCGTTGCCCGACGAGTCGATGGCGACCCCCTTGGCCTGCTCCTCACCGTTGCCACCCGTGAAGGTGGAGTACTTCAGGACCAGCGAGCCGGAGAGGTTGGTCTTCAGGACGGCCAGATAGCCGTCGGCCAGGCCGTCGGCGCAGCTGCCGCACGTCTGCTGGTACCCGGAGGCGGTGGTGGGGAAGTCGCTCGAGAAGGTGCTGCCGTGGACGTAGACCTTGGCGCCCTTCACGGCGATGCCGGCTGCACCCGAGTACGGCGTGCCCGGCGAGTGCCACTCGGTGCCGCTGCCACCGAGGAACGTGGAGTACGAGAGCGCACCGCTGGAGTCGAGCTTGGCGACGAACGCATCGGCGTTGCCGTTGCAGTTGCCGTCGCTGCCGCAGGTGCTGTCGTAGGCGTTGAGAGTCGGGAACGCGGTTCCCGACGAGCCCGACGCAGTGGAACCGGTGATGTAGGCGTTGTCCGAGCCATCGATGGCCAGGTCCTGACCGGAGTCGTCCTTCGAGCCACCGAGGAAGGTCAAGTAGCTGAGCGCCGAGCCGGTCGCGTTCATCTTCAACACGAAGGCGTCGATCCCGGCGATCGGCTTTGTGACGCCGGGCGGGACGTCATTGCCGCGCGGGAAGACGGCCGAGCCGGTCTCGCCTCCGACGAACGTCTCGCCCGCCGCGTTGACGGCGATCCCCCACCCGAAGTCGTTGGAAGCACCGCCGAGGAAGGTCGAGTAGTCGAGGACCGGGTCGATGACCAGGGGCCGGGTGGCGTCGTACGAGCCGATCTCGAAGCCGACCTGGTTGCCGGGCCGGAGGACGAACCCACCGTCAACGGGGCGGCGCTTGCCGTCGATCTCCTGGTACACCACCGGGCGGTTCTGGCGGAGGTCGCCGGCCGGAGTGGCCAGCACGAGGTCGCCGTTGGCGGCGATGCTCAGGCCGTTGACACCCTCGAAGGAGAGGCCCACCGTGTGCGGGTCACTGCCGGGCTTGACGACGAAGTCGTACTCGAGCCCACCCTTGGAGCCGTAGTACGCCAGGTCGATGCCCGGGTAGACCTCGCGATACGACACCTTCCCGTAGGTCGGGATGCCGGTCAGCCACTTGCTCCGGTCGCCGCCGGTGTAGTCGTTCACCACGCCGGGCAGCTTGCCGACACCGGCCGACTGGGCGTCGGCATTGCCGCCGACGATGCCCATCTTGACCACGGAGGACTCCAGCGGTGGAGCTTCGTCACCGGGCGCCGGCTCGAACGCCCGCTTGGTGAGCGACGTCACGGTGCCCGTCGGTGAGACGAATATCCCGTAGCCCTTGCCCCTGGCGACGAAGTCCACCGTGGCGTCGGACTGGCCCTTGTTCAGCTCGAAGCTGAGCGGAAGCTTGCCGTAATCGGCCGCCGCTTTGACGGCCGCGTCCTTCGTGTGCGGCTCGGGCCGGGATCCGGCCCACGGCACGACCTGGCCGGCGGCCAGCAGTGCCACCGTGCTCGCGCCCGACACCAGCGGTACGAGGAGCCGAATCGCCCCCGAATCGCCGTGACGTGCTCGCGTCGGCACGCAGTTCTTACGTCGAAGCTTCAACATGCAGTTGTCTCCCCCAGTTGCCGTTGTTGTCTGGACTTCACCCGACAGCGCCGGGTGGTGGCGCCGTCGGGTCACACGCCCCTTGGTCGTGCGTCTTGCGGTTGTTGCTCTTTGCGATGCGGCAGGACCGCAGCTCTGTTACCGGCGCACGTCCGCCCGTGCCCGCCGGCGACCAAGGACGGCGAGGCCGAGCCCGCCGCCCATGAGCCCGACGAGGACCGCAGCAAGGGCGACGCCGTCCGTGAATGGGTGCGCAGCGCCAGGAGCAGGCACCTCGCCGATGAGGCTCGGGCCCACCCGGCGGGTCTCCGCCGTCGTCAGGCCGCTCCACAGGTCAGCCGACACCGACGCTGCACTCGGGACCGCAGGCGCCACCGCTGCGGGCTCCGGCTGGGCCGTCGCTGCTCCGGTCGGCGCCTGGTCGGCGGCGGAGGGCGCCGGCACCGCAGCCTGCGTCGGGCTGGCAGTCACCCGGCGTGTCGGTGCCGCCGTACGAGACGCCGACGGCGCGGCCGCCGCCGACGGGGCCGCCGAATCATCGCTGGTGGGCGACACGGGGATGAACACGTCGTCGGCCCCCACGGGCTCGGTCCCAGCCGTCGCGGTGGGCGTTCCTTCCACGGTCACGGTCGTGGCCGCGTGGTACCCGGTTCCCTCGACGACGGCCACGATGTGGTGCGAGCTGCCGGGCTCGGCGGCCGGGATCCGCACCGCGACATCGACGTCGGGACCGGTGGCGGTGGCCAGCAGCGGCCCGTCGGCCGTGTCCCAGTGGATGCCGACCGTGCTACCGGAGACGAAGCGGTGGCCGGTCACCTGGACGGTCGACCCTACGGCGACGTCCCCCGACGGCCCGGGATCCAGGTCTGCCTGCTCGGTGCATGCCCACGCCACCGAGGCGACGCCCAGCATCACCGCGAACGACACCAGCCCGAATAGTCCCCAACGCCGGCGAACCATGTGAATCCCCCTAACGCGCAACGCACCGAACTACCCGGATGGGACATTTCCACAAGCACCTATTTCGCACTCTGCGTTGGAAGTATGCCGCGTCCGTATACGCGTTTCAAGAACGATCCTCAAGGGTTACGGCGAAAGCCGTAATGCTGTCCCGGTACAAAAGGGCCGGTCAGGCCGCTGATCGCTGCTCCGGCGACGTCGTCGGTACCGGCTCGCGCACTGTGCGCCACTGCGACACCTCGCTGCGCTTGGGGCGGAACAGCTCCGGGATGGTGGAGCGAACGGTGACGACCGAGGAGAACAGCCAATAGCCCAACGGGTAGAGGGGCGCCACCAGCAGTGCCCTGACCACGGAGCGGTCGTACCGGTGATCGAGCCAGACGCCCGTCGCCAGCTGTCCGAGGCACAGGGTCGAGATCAACATGCCCCAGCCGTTGGGGAATGGGGAGGCCCCCCGGGCGGGAAGGCCGCTTCCCAGGCACAGGGCCCAGAACCCCAAGGAGCACCACGAACGTATGGGCCCACAGCACCGAGAGGCAGGTCTCGATGAACACCGGCCAATGCCGCCGGTTCCGCCAATGGGCCACTACACCGCGGTGACGGCGCAGCACCTGCACGAGACCCGTCGACCAGCGCCGGCGCTGGCGCCACAGCCCCTTCCAGGTGGTCGGCACGGCCATGTCGATGAGGGCCCGCGGCTCGTACCGGATGTCGTAGAAGCGACGTTGCAGGCGCCACGAGACGTCGATGTCCTCGGTCGCCATCGACGGGTCGAAGAGGCCGACGTCCTCGAGGGCGCTGCGCCGGAAGGCACTGATCACGCCGGAGACGGTGAGGATTCGGCCCCAGACGACCTGTGCCCGCCGGAGGATGGACACGATCGACGTGAACTCGAGCGTCTGGAGCTCGGTGAGCAGGTTGAGCCGGTTCACGACGCGGGGGTTGCCGGTCACCGCGCCCACCCGGGGCAGCCGCACGAAGTGGGCGACGATCGGCCGCAGCGCACCGCGGTGCAGCCGGGCGTCGGCATCGACGATCACAATCACCTCGCCGCTGGTGAGGGGCATGGCGTCGTTCATCGCCATCGCCTTGCCCTCGTTGATCTCCTTGCGGAGGAGCCGGAATCGCGGGTCGCGGGCGACGTGGGCACGGGCGATGTCGGAGGTGCGGTCACGGGAGGCGTCGTCGACGACGAGGACCTCGTAGTCCGGATAGTCGAGGTCGTGGAGCGCCTCGAGCGTGGCGTCCAGAACGAGCTCCTCCTCGTAGGCGGGAACGATGATGGACACGGACAGGAGCCGGTCGTCGGGAATGGCGGCGAAGGAGCCGTCGTCACCGACCTCACGACGAAACGCGTACATGACCGACGTGACCACCCACACGACCGCCATTGCGATCGGGTACAAGGCCAAGAACGCAAGAGCCACGCTGAGGACCGGGCTGCCGGCGACGTCGTTCAGCAGCGTGGTCATGACACCACCCGGTAGAGCTTGGCCCCGTCCTCGGCGACGTCGACGACGACCTCGCGCGCCGAGCGCACGACGGTCGGATCGAAGTGCAGCCTGCGCCCGCGCCGGTCGGCGAGGTACGGCGACGGCGCCACGGGCACGGCCCGGCGCTCGCCCTTGCGGCGGTAGATCGCCTGGTTGTGGCGGACCCACCACGTCGTCACGACGACGGTCACGGCGGCCATGACGACCGGGACGGCGAGCATCTCGCGCGTCGGTGCATCGCCGTCGCGTGCGACCACCCACCAGCACCAGGCCAGGCCCGGCCATCCGACGAGGGCACCGATCACGATGCCGATCCTGTCTCGCATCCCCCGCATGTTCGGCAGGCCGGCTCGGCGGATGTAGGGAATTGTCGGGCCCCGAGGGCCCCCTTCGCACTGCCGCGGCAGTGCCCGGAGCCCGGAGCCCTGCGACGGGCCCGGGCGATCAGCGGCGAGCCAGGGCCGGCGCCTTCACCGTCTGCCGCGGGATCACCAGGGCCGAGGCGGCGATGGTGAGCACCAGACCCACGCCGACCAGCACGACGGCGCTGCTGGGCGAGCCGCCCGCGGTGTTCTGCATCGTCACCATCGCCGTCCGCCGGGCGGCCGCCGTGACCGGAACGGCGATCGGCGCGGCCGTGACCGCCTCGGGGGCGGGGGCCGGCGCCGGGACGGCGGCGACCGGCTCGGTGGGTGCCGGAGCGGGCGCGATGGCTGCAACGGCGACCGGGGCCGGCGTGGACACCGGAGCCGGGGCCGGAGCCGGGCGTGGGGCGGGTGCAGGCGCCGGCGCAGCAGCCGTCTGGACCGCCACCGGCGCCGGGGCCGGCGCAGCGACCGGCGCCGCCTTCGTCGTCATGAAGTTGACGGTGACGAAGATGCTGCCGTCGGCGGCATGGACGACGCCGATGCCCACCGAGTCGAAGGCTCCGTCGACCATGTTCTCGTAGTGACGAGGACTGGCGACGAAGGCGTCGTGAAGACCCTGCACGTCCATGCCGACGCCCACGTTCTCGCCCAGGCGGGCCCAGTCCGACGGACCCTGGGCCGCCAGCGACGGGTTGTGGGAGATCCTGCCCGCTGCCGCCATCGAGGCGGACCAGTCCCGGGCGACCGCGGTCAGCTGGCTGTTGGTGCGCAGCGACCCGATGCCCTTCGACACCCGCAGGTCGTTGAGCTTCACCAAGAAGCCGGCCTCGTCGCCCGCCTCGTCGGCCGATGCGGAATGGGCGAAGACCACCGACATCGAGAGGAGGGCCACGACCAGAACACCGAGAACCTTGCGCACGTCCGCCATTGCGATTGCCTCCGGGCGTCTCCGCCGATCGGCCCACGTGGAGGCAGCGCCCCCGTTCGGTAGCCCGGCTGCCTTGCGAGCGGTGAAGCTCCGTCAGGTCCGTGGCTTTGCGTCACCGGGTTTCCCCGGCTTTGCCGTTTCGTGGGTATCTCTGTGTAGGAGTGTCGGCACGACGGTGCGCCCACTTCAGGGGGCATTCCGGACAATTGGCCCGACGGCTCGAGATGTCCCGGGGCGGGCCGCCTGGCCGGCGGTGCCGCCCGGAGCAGCACGTTCGGGCGTCTTCGCGCTGCGCGACCGGCAGTCTCCCTAGCCGGCGTCGTCCTCGAGCGGGAGATGCAACCACGCCACCATGGCGCGCAGTGTCCCGTACGCGGCCAGCCGGGCTTCGTCGGTTCCCGCCCGCTCCGCTTCGTCGCACGCGTGCCACATGCGGTTCACCACGGACGGGCCGGCGGCCAGCAGTCCCTCGGATCCGGCGGACGCCCAGCGGGCCAGCACGTAGCGCACCACGGCCCCGACCGGGACGCCGATGGCATCCGCCAGGCCGGCGACCGTGGCCAGCGGGTCGACCTTGCCGTACAGGGCGATGTCGGCCTTGAGGTTGGCGTCGGGGTCGTCGTCGCTCCACGGGCCCGTCCACGGCACCAGCCGCACCTCGGGGCCGTCGCTCATCGTCTGCGGCCCCTCATTCGCGCCATGGTCGGCGGCCGCCGACGAACGGCCGTTCGGTCAATCGGCGCTGACGGTCGCTCATGGCGCGGGCGGCGGACGGAGGCACCGGCTCGTACGGCGCCCACGTCGACGAGCCGGGCGAGTACTTGTAGAGCAGGACCCGACGGTCGCCGTGGCCTCGCCACGGCAGGGTGCAATGGACGAGGGCCTCGGTGAAGACCAGCAGCGAGCCGGCCGGCTGCGGCACCTCCTCGACGAGGGACTCGGCGCCCGCCGGCAACGGCTCCTCGGCGCGGTGGCTCCCGGGGATGCAACCGAACCCTCCCGCTCCGGGAACGCCGTCGGTGAGCGCCCAAGAGAAGCTGAGCAGCCCAGAGCGGACGGCCCCGCCCCTGTGGACGTAGTACTGAGCCGGGTCGAACGGCCACGCCGGCCCGTGCAGGCCGAGGCCGCTGGTCCCCGCGGCCATGACGATGCCGTAGGCATGGTCCAGGCGGGCGTAGGAGCCGATGAAGGAGTCGAGCACGGCGAGGCTCAGCGGGTGGTCGAGAAGGTCGCGGAACCCCTGGTGCCAGGCCAGCAGCTCCCCGTGCCAGCCGAAGCGCTGTGACTCGACAGTGGGTCCCGCCGGGGGCAGGCGGCGGCCGGCGACGGCCGCCTCGAGCGCGTCCACCTCCTGCGGCGAAAGGACGTTCTCGAAGAGGACGTAGCCCCGGGCGTCGAAGCGGTAGCGGTCGAGGGGCGACAATGAGCGCATCCCGCTCATTGTCGCAGGCGACGTCGTTCGGCCTCGGAGGCTCGAGCGACTCATCCGGCGCACCTCCCCGCGGCCGCTCGCTGGGACCGGCCGGCGGGTCGGCGTCGTTACCGCTCACAGCCCGAGCTGTTGAGAATGGCGACCGAGCAGTCGATGGAGTTGGCGTGACCGGAGATGGTCTTGCCGTTGGCGTTGGTGTGACCCCCGGTGCCGCCGCCGCCCACCTGGGCCAAGACGTTGTCGAGGTCGATCTT